>JBATTM010000656.1:0-4460 GCA_049670545.1 Polyangiales bacterium | reverse complement strand
GGCTGGGCGCCATCGCAGCAGCGAACAGCGCGGCGCACAGGGCAGCCGAAGCTACGATTCTAAGCATCTTTCTAGCCTGTAATCCCCTGGTGGCGACGTCAAGTCACAGGGCGGATCGAGATGGAGATTGACAATTTCACCCGAGGTTACGTACACATGCTTCCATGCATCAACATCTGTGGTCTGGCCGCCCTGGGTGGGCGTCCGTGGCGTTCTGCGCCGTCCTGCTCGGCGCGGGCTGTGATGTGACCAAGCTCACAGCAGAGTCGACGGCCGGACTGTTCGAGCGGGCAGCCCCCGCGTTCGAAGAATACTGGGACTACGACCTCGCGGGAGAGGCCCTCCCGGCGACGATCGTCCAGTTTGAAGGCATCTTGCGAGTTGCGCCGGACAGCGACGCTCTTCTCGCGCAGCTGTCGCAAGCCTACTTCGGCTACGCGTTTGGGTGGATCGAAGTCGACGTCGAGGCGCTCGAATTCGAGAGCGAATACGATGAGGCGAACGCGCTCCGTCGGCGCGCCGGCATCATGTACCTGCGTTCGAAAGATCTTTCGCTCCACCGGATTTCCCTCACCCATCCGGAAATCTACGAGGCGACCCGCGGGAACGTCGAAGAGCTGGAGACCTGGCTCGACGCATCGTTCATCGGCCCGGAAGATGCGCCCAAATTGCTTTGGGCCGGGCAGGCGTGGGGCGCCTACATCAACACCGCAAAGGACGACATGGTTGCGGTCGCCGACCTCCCGTACGCCAAAGCACTCGTTGCGAAGTCCATCGAGTTGGATCCGAGCTACTACCACGCAGCTGGACTTACGTTCATGGGCGTAGCCACCGCGTCGGAGCTGGCGTCGGACATGGACCTCGCCAAGCTGTACTTCGAGAAGGCCCTGAGCCAGACGGAGCGGCGCGCGCTGACGACCCAGGTGAGCATGGCGCGCTTCTACGCCGTGAAGAAGGGAGATCGTGCGTTGTTCGACGAGCTCATCGCCGAAGTCCTAGACGCCGGGGACGTCCTTCCTGAGGCCAGGCTGGCCAACCGCATGGCTCGCGAGCGTGCAGAGCTGTACACGGAGTACGCCGACCAGCTTTTTTAGTGGTCTCGGACAAAAAAGCGACGAACCACTGAAAAAGCCCACGGTTTTCATTGACGTCGCGCCCGATCAAAGTGAATCTTCGGCTCCTTGGGCCGTATTGATCGTTGGGGCATGTGACCCTGCGGGCGCAGCTTCCGGCACGAGTGAGGCAACGATGAAACAAAGATTTGCGCTAACCCTGGCCCTGGCCATTCTCGCGTTCGCGCTGCCCGGCGGAACGACCCCCTCAGCGGGTGCAGATGGCCCTACTGTCATTCGAATCGCGACGCTGGCCCCAAGTGGGTCCTCGTGGATGAAAGTCTTCAACGCGTGGAACCAGTCTCTCCAGAAACAAACCAACGACACGCTGAAGTTCAGTTTCTATGCCGGCGGAAGCCAGGGTGACGAGCGTGACTTCGTTCGCAAGATGCGAGCAGGTCAGATGGATGGCGCGGCGATCACGACGACCGGGCTCGGCATGTTGGTCCGCTCCGTGCTCGTGTTGGCGGTTCCCGGTGTCATCACCGAATACGACCAGCTCGATCGCGTCCGCACCCAGCTCGATGCGCAGTTCGCCGAGATGTTCGAGAAGGAAGGCTACAAGCTCCTCGGATGGGGCGACGTCGGCAAGACGCGCATCTTTTCGAAGTACGAGTTCGAGAAGCCCGCAGACCTCAAGAAGCTTCGTCCATGGGCTTGGAAAGATGACCTGATCTTCAGCGAGTTCTTGAAGGTTGTCGGGGCCAACCCCGTCGCCCTTGGGGTTCCTGAGGTCTACACATCGCTCCAGACGAAGATCATCGACACAGTGCCGGCCTCAGCCCTCGCTGCGGTTTCGTTGCAGTGGTACACGCAGCTCAAGTACGTGACGACGAGCAACAGTGGCATCATCGTTGGCGCCACGATCGTGAAGAAAGACAAGTTCGACGCGCTCACCGAGGAACAGAAGACGGCCCTCGTAGACACCGGGAAGCGTGCCCACAAGGCGCTCAACACGTCGATTCGTCGCGATGACGACAAGTCATACGCAACGATTCTCAAGCGCGGAATCACGGGGATCGATACCAGCGCGTATAAGGCCGATTGGGACAAAGCAGCTGCACAAACGCGCAACAATCTGACCGGTCGCGTGTACTCCAAGAGCCTCCTCGAGGCCGTCGAGAGCGCCGCAAGGGACTGACCCAGTGAAGTTTGTTCGGCGCCTAGATAGAAACTTGGCGCGCGGAGAGGCAGCAGTCGCTGCATCCGTGCTGCTCATCATGATCGTCGTCGCGGCCACCCAGGCCGTGCTGCGAAACCTCACCAATTTCGACCTCGATTTCGCGAACGTTGTCCTCGAGCGAATGTCTTGGGCGGACTCCTTCCTTCAGAAGGGAACCTTGTGGCTCGCCTTCTTCGGGGCGTCTCTTTCGACCTACGACGAGAAGCACATCGCCATTGACGTCGTTCCAAGGCTGTCGCCGCCGCGCGCCAAGCAGGTATTCCGAGCCATCGCATCGACCTTCGCGGCGGTCACGTGTTTCTACCTCGGCCGGGTGTTTTGGCTCTCGGTTCTCAACAACGCCATGGAAGTGCCCCTCGAGTACTCGAT
This sequence comes from Polyangiales bacterium, assembly GCA_049670545.1. Lineage (GTDB taxonomy): Bacteria > Myxococcota_A > Polyangia > Polyangiales > Houyiibacteriaceae > SG8-38. Next base: position 1,796 of record JBATTM010000656.1, on the reverse strand, counting down.
GCTGGGCGACAACGATGAGATGGTCCACATCTGCGAAGCGTCTGCGCAGGTCCTCGTCGACTCTGGGCTTTCACGCCCCGATATCTTCTGCGGGATTCGAACCTTGATCGACGTACTCGGCGTGAAGATGTCGACCCCCGACGTGGCCCTACAGCTCATCGTTCCCGCGATGTTCATCTTCATGTCCTTCCGGTTCCTGTCCCGCGCCGTCGCCGCGACGATCGCGTTCATCACCAACAAGCTCCCCGAGGAAGAAGGGGAGGCCTAAGATGGATACGATTTGGGTCATTCTGCTCGTTCTGCTCGCCATCCTTGGCGCGCCGCTGTTTGCGATCTTTGGTGCCGCGTCGATGCTGCTCTTTCACGGGCTTGCCGACACCAGCATTACGGGCACCGCGAACGACGTATTCAGTGAGAAGTTCGCGGACTCGCCATTGCTGGTGACGATCCCGCTCTTCACGTTCGCCGGCTATTTGATGGCCGAGAGCGGCACGCCGCAGCGTCTCGTGAAGGTCTCGAGAGCCTGGCTTGGCTGGATGCCAGGCGGCCTTGCGATGGTGTGCCTGGTGGCTTCGGCGTTCTTCACCACCTTCACGGGTGGCAGCGGGATCACGATCGTCGCGATTGGGGGGCTCTTGTTTCCAGCGCTCCTCGCGGACAAGTATGACGAGAATTTTTCCCTTGGTCTCGTGACCACCGGCGGATCGCTCGGTCTTCTGTTTCCGCCGTCGGTCCCAATGATCCTGTACGGCGTGGTCGCCGGTGTGATGATCGAGAAGATTTTCCTCGCGGGTTTGATCCCTGGGATCATCACCGTTGCGGCACTCGGCATCTACAGCTCGATGATCGGTATCCGCCACAAGATGCCGCGGACGTCCTTCAAACGGAAAGAGGCGTTCTCCTCGCTTTGGGAAGCCAAATGGGAGGCACTTCTTCCGATTGGGCTCCTCGGGGGCATGTACAGCGGCCTTCTTCGCATCCACGAGGCCGCGGCGTTTACGGCGATCTACACCTTGATCATCGAGGTGTGGGTGTACCGCGACGTGAGCTTCCGCCGGGATCTCCCACGGATCATCCGAGAAGCGATGACCCTCGTCGGCGCGATCCTCATCATCTTGGCCACCGCCATCGGGTTCACGGCGTTCTTGATTCAGGCACGCGTGCCCATGCTGATTCTCGAGAGTATGGAAGGGTTCATCACCTCGCAGGTGTTGTTCCTCATCGCGCTCAACGTCTTCCTGATCGGCGTCGGGATGCTGATGGATATCTTCTCGGCGATCGTGGTGGTCGTGCCGCTGATCGTTCCGATCGCGGAGAGGTTTGGTGTCGACCCGTACCATCTCGGTATCGTCTTCCTTCTGAACCTCGAGATCGGGTACATGACACCGCCTGTCGGCTTGAACCTCTTCATCTCGAGTTTTCGGTTCAACAAGCCGATCACCCAACTCTATCGATCCGTCTTGCCTTTCATCGGCTTGCTAGGCATCGCCCTGATCATCGTCACCTACATCCCAGCGCTCTCGACCTGGCTTCCGGGTCTGATCGATGAGAACGCGGTCACCCTCGATCAACCGACCGGGGATGAAGACTTCGGGGACTTTGATCTCGATGCCCTGGAGGCGAACGATGATGAGCTCGATCTCGACGATCTCGAAGGAGACGACCTCGATCTGGATGACCTCGAGGACGATGAAGAGGATGACGATGAGGTGATCGACTGGGCCGCCGATGGCGGCGGAACGCTCGACGACTTGCCGCCGCCGAAGGAGCCGGAGAAGCTGCAGCCGGAGTAGGGG
>JBATTM010000655.1:0-2373 GCA_049670545.1 Polyangiales bacterium | reverse complement strand
GGCCTTTTGCGTCGCCAGCTCGGCGATTCTACGGCGTCAGCGACCGGCGCTCTGCTCGCACGAGACGCAGAGCGCGTCCGGCTCGTCCGTTCGCGCCGCGTACTCGCAGTCCGTCTTCGAGCAGGGCACGAGTTGTTCGGTCCCGTTCTCGGGGAGCGGCGCCAGCGCTCGCTTCTTGAAGCCGATCGCCTCCACACTCCAGTACGTCACGTCCTCGTCCGAGTCGACGGGCATCGGTACTTCGATCACGTCGCCGACCGACAGGCTCGGGCAGCGGCGCGGCTGGAAGTCGTTCTGCCCGTACTTGAACGCGGCGTTCAGGATCGTCGCGGGGTACTCGTCGTCCTCCAGTGTGTGCTCGACTTCGAGCGCGTAGCTCGGAATCTCGATCGGGCGGATCGTGACGGGCTCTCCGTCACGTCCAGTGAATGCGGTCATGTAGGCATAGACTCTCATCGGTCGTTCTCCTCAGCCGCCGCTCGGGGCGGGCCATTGCTTGACCAGCTCGGGGCTGGCGTGCGGTCGAAGCTCATCGGCGACGCGACGTGCGACGCGATACCAGTGCTTGCCTTCGGCGGGGTCGTCGATCTGGAACGTGCCGCTGCACACGGCGTAGTAGATCGAGTCAACCTCCTTCTGGCTCACCAGCGTGACGTAGCCCTTCACCGGCCGGTGTCGGACGATGCAGTAGGTGCAGTCGGCGATGACGTGCTCCTCGGGCTTGTCTTCGTGCGCGCCCTCCTCGCAGTACATCAGCTCATCGAACGAGCTGCGGGTCATTCGGACTTTGATCTTCACGATGCCTCCTCCTGAACGTCCATCGCGGCCTGCACGTAGCTCGCGGCGCACTTGCGTCGCTTGCCGTTCGCGTCTTCGATCAGAAGCGGGTAGGACTTCGCTCTCGGGTTGAGCCCGACGACGGTGTAGTTAACGTCATTGTGGTCGGCGAACGTCTTGCCGAGCCACGTCGGGTCTGCGCCGAACGCCTCGGCGTAGCGCTCCCAGTCCGTCTCGACCTTGCCCTTGGCTCCGGGCACCGTGATCGTCACCTTGAACGTGATCGTCCCGGACACGGAGTCGTAGGTTGCGCGCGGCGCGACCTCTCCGGTCAGTCGCGTACCGACCAGCCCCACGCCAAGGGCGCGCTCGAAGTCGGCTCGGTGCTTTCGTACATCGTTCTTGTCCATCGTCGTTCTCCTCTGTTGCGGTTCGTCGTTCGTGAGTGGCTCGCGTTGCCCCAGACCCGAAGGTCCGGGGCACCCCGAGTCGCTCAGTACCAGACCTCGCCGAGCCCCATCTGGTCGCGCTTGATCATGCTCATCGCCTCGGCGATGTCTTCGGCGTCCTCGTCGTTCGCCTCGTGCGCGGCGATCGCGACGGCGGCGAGTAGCCCGCCGAGGTCGAAGGTCGAGATGGCGGTGGTGGTGCTTCCGTTCATCCCGCGTCCCGAGTAGTCCTCGACAACGGTCACTTCGTCGGCACCGGCTTCTGAGATCATTTCTGCGATGTGCTTCTGCATGGTGTTGCTCCTTAGAACCGCGCGTCGGCGGTCGGTGTGAATGCTTCGTCTTCGATCAGTTCGTTCGGTCCCTCGGCGACGCACTGCGCGAGCAGCGCGAGCACCTCGGGGTCGATGTCTTCGAGGTCGTTCACCGGAGGCCGCCGAGCGTCATTGCGACGATCGACACGACGCCGATGGCGTAAGCGATCAGGGTCACGGGGTCCATCAAACCACCTCCTCTTCGGGGACGAAGCCGAGAGCGCGAAGCGCCTTCGGACTGCAGTCGCTCGCGCCGACCGCTTCGCAGAGCGCGATCACGGCGTCATAGCCAGCAACGTCGTTCGCGAGCCAGAAGCCGGTGTTGGGGTCGGCCTCGGGGTAGACGCCGACGACGCCTTCGGAACCGACGATCGAGAACCCGGCCGGGTGCTCGCCGATCACGGGCGTGTCGTCGCCATCGGCTCGGTCGTCGAAGTATTCGGCGCCTGCCCAGTCGTGAATCTCGATGCCCTCGATCTTGCGAAGCTTGAAATTCGGCATGGGTTACTCGACCTCCATCGCGGCGGTCGCGTTCGCGCTCGCTGCGTTCGAGCCGGGCAGCTCCCAGCTCTGAAGTGCGGGGACCGCCGCGCTGCCGATCACCCAGAGAATCGCGATTCCGATCATCAACTTGGCCATCTCACTTCTCCTCGTTCGCGCGCTCGGCGAGGAACGCGACGATCGCGTTGGCTCGATCAGAGCGGGGGTCAATTTCAAGAGTCGTTTCAATGTCGCTGCGCCACGCCGCTTCGTCGAAGGGGCTCGACGGCTCGCCGAGCCATCCGATGAGCGCCATCGCGTCGTCGCGTGCTTCGAGTGAAATGACCATCTGC
>JBATTM010000654.1:0-3670 GCA_049670545.1 Polyangiales bacterium | reverse complement strand
GGCGAGTAGTTCGCGTTGTTGCGCACCGCTACCAGATACAGGGCGAGGTCGTAGTGGCTTCGCTGGACGGGTGACACGGGGGGAAGAATCAGGTCCGCGTGCCGTGTCGTCTCATTGATGAAGAAGTCGATTGCGAGAGTGAAGTCGAGCGACTCGAAGGCTTCGTCGAGGCGTCCGCCATTGGGCGTCGACAACACGGGGTTGCCCGCAAGCGTGATCATCGCGCGGATTTGCCCAGGGCCCTCAGTGAGCATTTCCTCGGCCATGACGGAAGAAGGGAGCTCGCCGCTAAACTCGGGGAGACCACGCACGCGGCTCTTCCAACGCCCGTAGGAGCCGCGGCCGATTCCAAAGCCCGCGACCTTCTGCAAGGTGTCGATGGCGGGTGTTGCAAACATTGAGCCGCCTGGTTCGTCCAGGTTGCCGGTGAGCCCGTTGAGGGCGTTGATGAGCCACATGCACAGCCCGCCGAACTCCTGCGTGCAGGCGCCCACGCGGCCGTATGCCACGGCCTTCGGCGCGTCCCGAAACTCGCGGGCGAGCCGTTTCACGGTTTCCGCGGGCACGCCGGTGACCCCGGCGGTCTGGTCCGGAGGATACGATTTGGCGATCTCGACGATCCGGTCGACGTTCTTCGTATGTTCGCCGAGGCGCCCGAGATCGACACCCAACGCGGTCACCTCGTGCAGTAGGCCGAGGAGGAACAACGCGTCGGTGCCCGGCTTGATGAACACGTGTTCGTCGGCGAGCTGAGCGGTTTCGCAGCGACGCGGGTCGACGACCACGACCTTCCCGCCCCGCTTCTGGATGGCCTCGAGGCGCTTCTTGATGCCGGGAGCTGACATGATGCTCCCGTTGGATGCAAGCGGATTGGCACCGATCAGCATCATGAAGTCAGTGCGATCCACGTCTGGAACCGGAAACCGAAGCTGGTGTCCATACATGAAATAAGAAGCCAACATCAGCGGCCACTGATCACATGAACTCGCGGAGAAGCGATTCTTGGTGCCGACCGCCCGGAAGAACGCGGGCCCATACACGAGGGTGCCAAAATTGTGGGCGTTCGGGTTGCCGAAGTAGAGCCCGACTGCGCTGTGGCCATGCTGCTCCTGCACCTGGTGGAGCCGATCGACCGCGATGTCGAAAGCTTGGTCCCAGGAGATCGCTTCCCATCGGTCGCCTATGCGCCGCATGGGCTGCTTCAGGCGATCGGGATCGTCGTAGAGGTCCTTGAGAGCGGTGGCTTTCGGGCAAATGTGCCCGCGGCTGAACACGTCGCGGTCGTCGCCGCGAATCGACGTGATCTCTTCGCCGTCAACTTTGATCTCGAGGCCGCACATGGCCTCGCAGAGGTTGCAAGTACGGTAGTGGGTGGACGTGCTGCCGGTCATCGCGGAAGCATACCCGAGCATGCGCGTTCGGGTAACCGGCGGCTGGGGACGCCCTATTTCCCGGCGTCTTTGGTGGCCGCGACGAATCGCATCCGAAGATCGTACAATACTTCGGTCAGAAGACGCTCTTCTTCACCGGTCAGATTTCCACTCGTTTTCTCTTCGAGCAACGCGATACAGTCGATCGCTTGCTTGGCATGCGCGAGGTTCACCGTCGCGTGCTCGGCGTCGGGCAGCTTCCCGAGGTGCATCAATGCGGAGGTGCTCAGGGACAAGACCAGCGTGTTGAAGTCGATGTCCGGTGCATTGGTCTCGTCTTCGCCCATGATCGTGCCGTGCCCTCTAGGGCGTGTCTGGGTTCTCGCCGGGATCGATCTCGACGCGGTCGTACTCGCCCTCTCGGTCCGCGAGCTCCGCCAGGCGGCGCTCGTACTCTTCTCGCGAGATCAAGCCCTTCGCGATGTTTCGCTCGACGATTCGCTTGTCCACCAGTTTGTCGCCTAAGGCTGTCATGCCGGCGAGTGTAGATTCGCGCCCGCGACTGTCAAATCCACGAGATTCAGCGCCGGCACATGCATGACTTTCCCGCTCCAGGCTCCGGTTCCTGTCCATGCGATGCGCGCTAGGCTACGATGACCGTATGGTGTTGAAGGGGGTGACACCGTCTGCCGATCAGATGCGAGAGCTCGAGATCCTCGTGCGCTCTCACCACCCGCTGCTGCGCGTCGAGACCGTCGAAGAAGCCCGCGTACATCTATTGTTGCGCCATACGGCGGAACGCCTCTCGATGCCCTTCTTCTCGTGGACGCAAGTGGATGGGCTCCGTCGCGAGCTCCCGGATACCGGTCAAACGCCGGAGAGCGGGCCTCCTCAAAAGGCGCTTGCCTTCATCGAGCGGTCTGACCTCGAGGCGATTTTTCACCTTCGCGGCCTCGGGCCCTACCTCCATGAAGCGCCTGTGATCGCGCTGCTCCGAAGTATCCACGACAAGTACTTTCAGCATCGCGGCGCCATCGTGCTCTCGGGGCATGACCTCGAGATTCCTCCTGCGCTCAACCACCTCTTCACGCCGATCAATCTCGAGGTGCCTACCTCGCAGGCGTACCACGCGTTCGTGAAGGCGGTGCTGAGAGATCTAGCGCAACGCGTCCCCCTCAAGGTCGAGCTCTCGAGTCAGGACGTCTCGAAGCTCTTGGCGGCGCTTCATGGCCTCACTTTCTTCGAAGTCCAGAAGATCATCACGCAGGCTGTCGTCGAGGACGGACTCCTCGGACGTCACGATCTCGATCGCATTCTTCAAGCGAAACGCCAGATCATCGAACGTTCCGGTGTGCTCGAGTACTTTCCGCATGAGCACAGCCTTGGTGACGTCGCCGGGCTCGAGGAACTCAAAGGGTGGCTGCGAAAGCGCCAGGCTGCGTTCGAGGACCCGCGACGCGCCGAGGAATACGGGCTCACACCGCCCAAAGGTTTGCTGCTGATCGGTGTGCAGGGATGCGGCAAGAGCCTCTGTGCCAAAGCAGTCGCTGCAGAATGGAAGCTTCCTCTCATTCGGCTCGACCCATCGAACCTCTACAATCGATACGTTGGCGAGAGCGAGAAGAACCTCAAGCGCGCGATCGGTCTCGCGGAGGCCATGGCGCCGGTCGTGCTCTGGATCGATGAGATCGAGAAAGCGCTATCGCAGGACGATGCAAGCGGGGGGCCTGCCCAGCGCATCTTCGGTACCTTCCTTGCGTGGCTCCAAGACAAGAAGGAGAACGTGTTCGTGATCGCGACTGCGAACGACATCTCCAAGCTTCCTCCCGAGTTGCTCCGAAAGGGCAGGTTTGACGAGATCTTCTTCGTCGACTTGCCCGATGTGGAGGCACGTCGGCGCATTTTCGAGATCCACCTCGCGCGACGGAAGCGCGATCCCGCCAAGTTCGACCTGGTCCGCCTCGTCGATCTGACGGAGGGGTTTAGCGGAGCGGAGATCGAGCAGGCAGTCGTCTCCGCGTTGTACACGGCGTTCTCCCGCCAAGAGGAACTGACCAGTGATGCGGTCGCGGACGAGATCGAGCTGACGAGACCTCTGTCGGTGACGATGTCCGAGCGCATTGAAGCGCTTCGCGCATGGGCAACCGACCGCGCGGTTCCGGCGGGCTGAGACGCGGCGCTGGCGCCCTTCGAAGGATGGCGGTACCGTCCGGCAACTTTGCCTATTCGATGAGGTACCGTTGATGCGTGCATGCTTTCTTGGTTTCGTTCTCGTGGGTCTTTCGTGCGGACTCGGGTGC
>JBATTM010000653.1:0-2099 GCA_049670545.1 Polyangiales bacterium | reverse complement strand
GACTCGATGCTCGCCCCGTTGATGGGCTTCGCCGGCTCCACGTGACCCGGCCCGAAATGCACAGGGTGTCGAGCCAGCTAGGATCGTATCCCTCCATGCGTACCGGCAACACGTCGGACTCCCAAGCCGCGGCCCCGGCTTCCAGGCCCTCCAGCTGCTCGAGCAGCGCCGCCAACCCCTCCGGGCCTTGAAGCCGGGCCTCCTGCGTCGCGTGTTGCCACGAGAGGAGAAACCTCATGAAGTCGGCCGCCGATACCGCCTCGATCTCTTTTCGAAGTCGATTGAGGGTGTATCGATGGATTCGTGCGAGGAGCCCCCTCTCGCACCATTCTACTTCGGTGCTTCCAGGAGTGAACTGCCCGCGCAGCACGAACCCCTCTCCTTCGAGGGCGCTGAGCGCCGCGTCTACCTCTGGCCGTGCGAGCCCTAGCGTGCGAGCCAGATCGGTCGCCGAGGTCGGGCCCGATGCGAGAAGTCGTCCACGGAGCGCCTCGGTCACCGCGGTTTGTAGCGTCCAATCCTCGCTGCGATGCCGCTCAGGGACCGCAACCTGGCGTGCCATCGAGGCTTCGGGCCAACCGGCTTGCACCATGGGCACGCGTTCCGCCGCCGTCCACGCGTGATAGGTCCCAGCCTCGAAGCGTGTCGCGCGACCGTCCGTTTCGAGTCGCGTAAGCCATGGCTCCCAGCCTCCCGCCCGCGCTTCTTCGACCGAGAACGCGTGGTGCATCAGCAGGGCGTCGTGCATCTCCTCGACGTCGCGAGGTTCTGGCCAGGCCTCGCGCGCCACGCGCTGGATGGCAGTCGCGTCGAGCGCACCGAGGTCGGAGGCTTGTGAAGGGTCGAGCCATCGGCGGGACATCACGGCCTGCGTGCGTCGCTCCTCCAGCGGGGCATCGTCCAGAAATGCGAACGGCTTCGCGTTGAGAATCTCCTGGGCGAGCGGGGAAGGTTCGGTGAGGTCTCGAGCCAACAGCGCCAGCTCGTCGGTTTGAAGGAGGGCGAGGAGTGCTTCGAGCCCTTCGATATCCATGGCCTCGTGCAAGCAGTCGTCGATCGTCTGTTGCACCAGTGGGTGATCGGGGACGTCTCGGTCGCCCGCTACGTTTTCGAGGCAGGCGACCTGGTCCGGAAAACACAGTCCGAGCAGGTCGTCGGCTTGCATGCGTTGAAACGGGGGAGGGACCTTCTTGCCGCCGCGGAACCTCATCACGGCGAGCGCCCGTGTGGTGTTCCATCGCCACCGCGTTTGGAACATCGGCGCGTCGAGCATCGCTTGGATCAGCACGCTGCGTACGTTCTCGGCACGAAGAAAACGAAATACGTCTTCGAGTGGGAAGCTGTGGGTCGGCCCGAGAGACAGCACGATCGCGTCTTCGGTCGCCGCAGCCTGGAGTTCCACGTTGAAGCTTCGACAGAATCGCTTGCGAAGCGCCAAACCCCACCCACGATTGATCCGGCTTCCGAAAGGCGAGTGGACCACCAGGTGCATGGCACCGGTTTCGTCGAAGAAACGTTCGAGGATGATCTTCTTGCGCGTGGGCATGGCGCCCAGGGCGGTTCGCGACGCCACGAGATAGTCTGCCAGCTGGCGCGCCGCAGACGCACCGATCGCAGTCTCCGATTCGACCCAGGACATGACCGATTCGAGATTCTGGTGCCGCGCCTCGATGCCCTCGCGGATCGCGTCGACTGAAGTGGACAGGAGGTCAGCGCGCGCAGGCGCCTCACCTAGCCAAAAAGGGAGGCTCGGTGGTTTCCCGCGCGCATCCGCTACGCGGACGACTCCAGGCTCGACGCGCAGAATCTCGTACGAGATGTTGCCGAGCTGAAAGATATCTCCAGACATGCTCTCGATGGCGAAGTCTTCGTTGAGCGTCCCGACGCGCAGCCCCTCTGGCTCGAGACGCACCTCGTAGTCGAAGTTGTCGGGGATGGCGCCGCCATTGGTGATCGCAGTGAGACGGGCGCTTCGGCGCGGGCGGATCTGCCCGTTGACTTCGTCATGATGAAGGAACGCCCCGCGTCGTCCCCGGCTTGTCGCGAATCCTTCCGAAAGCACTCGAAGGACCTTCTTGAAGCTGGACTCGGTGAGGTCC
>JBATTM010000652.1:0-9028 GCA_049670545.1 Polyangiales bacterium | reverse complement strand
GTGGTAGGGTTGGGGGGTGAGGTGTTTGGGTAGGCGATGGGGTGTTTGGGGGCTGGTTGGGGTCTTGGCGATGTTGGGGTGTCGCGATCGGGGCGGCGAGGTGAGGGAGCCGGCGTCGGCTGTGATCGTCGAGGTCGAGGACGTCGAGGAGGCGGTGCCGGAGTTGGCGCAGCCTTTGGAAGAGCGGACGGTGGAGTTGCCGCCGCCGGATCCCGACGCGTGGCTTCGCGAGATCGAGAAGGACCCCATCGCAGCCCTCGACAAGCTCGACCCGGGAGCGTTGTCGCCGAGCCGCACTGGCAAGCCCTCGACATCCACCGCAACGCAGATACGTCCCAAGGTGCGCCCAGGGCCGGCAGTCGCGAGGTACAAACCGAATACACCACTCGTCGGGTGGCCACCGGTGGTCGGCCGCCCGTATCCGGAAGTCGCCCTGATCGACCAAAGCGGTCGAGTCACATCCCTGAGCGAGCTTCGCGGCAAGGTGGTCCTGGTCGAAATGGTCGGGATGACATGCAAGGCGTGCCATGCATTCGCAGGGGGCAACGACCCAAGCCTTGGGCACTTTCGCAACATCACGCCGCAGCGCGACCTCGATTCAATCGATCTCTTCGCGCAGCGTTTCGGCAAGCTGTCGCTGGACCACCCTGACGTCGTGTTCGTACAGCTCATCGCGTTCGGCATGGACGGCCGCACCGCCCCGACCCTCGGAGATATCCAGAGCTGGGCGCGTCACTTCGGCATGGATCGCTACCGCAACGAAATCGTCCTTCAAGGAGACGAGCGCTTCACAACCCTTCAGACTCGACAGCTCATCCCTGGGTTTCACTTGATCGACCGGCAGGGCATCCTTCGTGCGATGAGCAGCAAGAACCCAGACCACGACAACCTCTACACGTCGGTTCTCCCCACGCTCGGTCAGCTCGCGAATACGCGCTAAAACACGAATCTCGCTGCCGCGGGATCCCATCGAACTACGCGATGCGTGTCAAAGGCCATGCGTTGCTCATGGCGCCGTACCTTGCCTCTGCGAACCCCGTACATGATGCCGGTGATGAGCATCCCGGTGAGCCCACCGATGAAGAGCGGAAAGCCGATGCCCACGAGTGCCTTGCCAGCGGTCGTGCAGTCGAGGGATTCCGTGCCGTCGAAGTTTTGGATGGTCGTACACTGCCTTGCCAAACCGGGGAAGAGAAAGACCATTCCGAGGGCAGTCGCTGCAGTCGTTCCGATCAATGCGTTCCCTGTGACGCGGGTCCGCCGCTCGAGGTCTTCGAAGCGATACTCCTCGTAGCTGCGCCTCAGGTCGGTGCTGGGCGGATCTTCGACGACCGTGGCTGACGGGTCCTCCGCGGCGGCAGCGGGGACTACGGCACCCAATGCCACCACCACCAATGCTGTGTAACGCATGAGGCGCATCAGGACGCTACCGATAGCAACGCCTCGGCCGGGCCGATCAAGTGTTGCTCCATCATGAAACGCGCGTAGCGAGGAAACTGCACGAAATCTCCGGACGCTTCCGCGCGCGCCATGATCTCATCGAGGGGACGGTCCGCCATCAACATGGGACGGATCTCATTGGACATGCGCAACGACTCGACGACCGCGACTCTACCGAGGAGCCCAGTATGGTTGCACGCCTCGCAGCCAGGAGCGCGGGGAAGCGGCGCCGGATCTGCGGGGTCGAAAAGCTTGCGAGCAACCAGGGAGTCACGCAGCAACTCGGGTACCGGCCCAGTCGAGGTGCACTGGGGACAGAGCCGCCGTGCCAAGCGTTGAATCAACACGAGCGCAATCGACTCCGCGATCACGGTGCGGTCGCAGCCAAAGTTCTCGAAGCGCTGGAGAACCGATGGAGCGTTGTTCGCGTGAATTGACGTGAACACGAGGTGACCCGTCATCGCCGCTTCGAGGGCGAGTTGCGCTGTTTCGGTGTCTCGCACCTCACCCACCATGAGCACGTCGGGGTCTTGCCGAAGCATCGCACGCAAGACGTTCGCGAACCCAAGATCGATCGCGTGGTTGACCTGAACCTGGGTCACGCCATCGAGGCGATACTCGATCGGATCCTCCACGGTCACGATGTTCGTATCCGGACGCGTTTGCTGCCGCTCGTGCATGGCTGCGTAGAGGGTAGACGTCTTGCCGGACCCCGTCGGACCGGCAACGATGATCGCCCCGTACGGCCGCTGGAGGGTGTCGCGTATGGCCGAGAGAGTGCCTTGCTCGATGAAGATCTGATCGAGTGGGCGCAGCATCGCGGATGCCTCGAGGACCCGCATGACCAACTTCTCTCCCTGACTCGCAGGCAGCGTCGAGACACGAAGATCGACGTCACGCCGCCCTACCCGGACACCAATACGACCGTCTTGAGGGCGCCGTCGCTCCGCGATATCCAGGCCTGCCAAGACCTTGAAACGCGCGATCAACGCACGCGCGAGACTCGGCTGCACGCTCTGCTCCCAATCGTGGAGGACACCGTTCACACGAAACCGAATCCGAACGTCTTGCCGTATCGGCTCGAGATGAATGTCGCTCGCCTCGCGTTCAAGGGCGACTGTGACCAGCTCTGCCGCGATCGCAACCACCTGTTCGCCCGCCCGCTCGAGCGCGCGCTCCGATTCCCGCTTGGTATCGGCATCTTCGAACACCACGGTTTTCGGATCGATCTGTTGGGTTCGCCGACCGCGTAGTGCTGGGGTGTGGAGCCTGAGCCGGCGTCTGGCCGCGCCAAAGTCTTCCGCCGAGATCGCCACGACGTTCGGCTCGGCGTTCTGCAACACGCGCCTCAGCTCGCGAAGCGCCACATCGTTGTATGGGTCCACCATGCCGATCGTGAGAACGTGGTCGCGGAGTTCGAGAGGCACCATGCGGTGCTGCTGCATGAGTTGTACCGGGACACTCTCGATCACGGCGTCGTTCAACTCGTACGAAGACACCCGAACGAAAGGAATGGTCCTCTCAGTGCGCCGAAGCCCAGACGGGCTCGAAGCTTCGGGCGACCCGGCTGGCGGAGGGGGCGGTCGACTCGTGCTCGTTCGCAGTCGGTTCGCCAACGAAGACGCGAGGGCCTGCGCGAAGGCAGGGATCTTCCGGCACAGTTGCTCAACCGCCGCGGGTCGAAGGAAGAGTACGATGGATGCCACCTCCGCGACGACGTCGTGGGGCTGTTCGTCGCCGAGAAGCGTGCCAACTTCGCCGAAGTGATCACCGACCTCGACGGCGAACCATTCAGATCCCATCCCGGTTGCGGTCCGTGGCGCAGTCACCAAAGCGCGCCCTTGCATCAGAATTCCCAGGCCGCTGTCGCGAGACCCAGCAAGGATCAGAGAAGAGCCTGCGGGCGCCTCGCGTGACTCCACATGAGGCGCCACCTTGTCCGCGACCTCCGGCGCGCAGTCGGCGAACAGGGGCGTGCCCCGCAAGAAGTCGGCAATCGCGGCCGTCGTCAATGGGCGGGCGCGATCGATGAACTCACTCCGTTGCCGTAACCATCGCGATGCGGTCTCGGTTCACGAAATGGAACCCCCCATCTCCACGTACCTCGATGAAACGACCCGCCGCGTTGAGATAGTCCTGAAGACGGCTGCTCTCGGGAGGCATCATGATCGCCACCTTGCCGAGGAAAGTGCGTCCGTCGTCGAGCAGGAGATCGATCGGGCGACATCGATGCGACGAAAGCTGGGACTCGGTTTCACATCGCCCACTCATCTCGAACTCGGGTGCGACAGTCATCCACGCGATCGCATCTTTGTGGAGAAAACGGACGCGCTCGTCGCTGCCCACGGCCGTCAGAAACACCCCGTCGTCAAGAAGCAAATCGCTAGGACGCTCACGCCCAGGATGGCTCGCCGCTCGCGCGCCGAGAAACACCGTCATCGATTCTGGTTCTCCGTAGCGAAGCGCGATCTCCACAGCGACCTCGTCCTTCGGGATGCGATACGAACTCAGAGTCGTCGACCGAACAGGCGAGAGCATCCGCCGACGGTACTACGAGCCTTTCGCAGCCCGCAATCGTTTAAGACTCGTCGTCGAAAGCACCGTGGCGACCCACGCCCGACTTGAAGCGGGTAGCGCCTGTCACGGTTTCGCCACTCGCGATGGTTTCGACCCCGAGCGCGAGCTCGTTACGCATTGCGTCGTTCTCGCTCATTCCCCACTGTTCGATGGCAGATCGGCGGTCGTTTCGCATGCAGCGCTGTGGATGACGGGAGATCTGTTCAGCCAGTTCGAGCGCCGCATCGAGCGCTTGCCCCGAAGGCACGACGCGGTTCGCGAGGCCGATCTCGGCGGCTTCGTGAGCCGACACGGAACGACCCGTCAGGATGAGATCCATCGCTCGACTGTGACCTATCAAACGAGGAAGGCGCACGGTGCCGAGGTCGATCAATGGCACGCCGAACCGTCTGCAGAAGACGCCCATCACGGCATCTTCGGCCATCACCCGCAAGTCACACCAAATCGCGAGCTCGAGCCCGCCCGCGACGGCATGGCCTTCAATGGCGGCAATCACGGGCTTTGTGAGCTTCATGCGCGTAGGCCCCATCGGGCCGTCCGCATCAGGGTCGAAGTCGCGCAGCTCGCCGCTCGCTACCGCCTTGAGATCGGCACCCGCACAGAAGTAGCCGCCCTCCCCGGCCAGCACCCCCACGTCTGCGTTCGCGTCGTCATCGAATCTGCGGAACGCCGTCGCAAGCGCCTCCGCGGTGGCAGAGTCGACCGCGTTGCGCACCTCGGGACGGGTAATCGTCACAATCGCCGTGCGACCTTGAAGCCGGTAGTGAACAGTCATCCCATCAGCTCCGGAGAAGGTACTCGGTGCAGTAAAACGTCTCAACACGTTTCATGTCGAGGAAGCCCTTGATGTCACTGGCCACGCGCAACATGTTGGGCACCATCTCGAGCGCGCCGCCAAAGAAGCGCACGGGGTTGAGCAAGTCTTGCTTCGTCGGGCACGCTTCGAGGACGATTCCGTCGCACGCATCGGCACCTTCGGTGATCGGCTGACTGATGACGTTACGCTGGTAATACCAAAGCGGATGGATCTGCAGCGAGAGAGGCGTGTGACCCCCATGCCAACGCTCGATGTATTCCTCGAAGCTGATGCCCGGCTTCTTGTGCAGGACGGTGAGGAGAATCGGCGTTGGTGTCGCCTCGCCATCCCCCCAGGTCTTTTCGTATTCGACGGGAAAGCTTTCCTCGACCTCGTACCCTGAGAGCGCACCGCCTGCGCGAACCAGCACCTCCGTGAATCTCGAGGGGTCGCTTTGCTCGTCATGAATTGCGAAGGTCGCCACGGGCTCACGCTTGAAAGGAAAGAGAGCGAACTTGGGAGGTGGTGCCTCGGTGACCGTGAGGGACAGCTTGGTCGGGTTGAGCGCAAGGAGCTGCCCGCTCACCTCTCCACGCATGCGATCTCGGAAGGCGCGGTGGTTCTCGCCCTCGCTGCGGAGCACGTAGATCCATTTTCGCGTCGTCATCGGCGCGTTTTAGTCCTGACGGCGGAACCAAGCAATCGTTCCGGGAAACGTGAGGCAAAGTGCGCTTGAGACCCCACCAATCAGAGTATAGGCTCCGCCGCGGAGGTTCTCGATGACGCGTACTTGCCTTGCTTTGACCCTGATGGTCGCTGTCGCTGGATGCAGTGGCTCGAACAATGTGGATTGCCTGCTCGACCCTGAGGCTTGTGGGGGCGCGGGTGGCGACGCCGGCACTGGGGGCGGCGGAACGGGTGGCACGCCCGCAATCGCCTATCCGCTGCTCGACTGCGATCCCCTCGTTCCAGAAGTGTGTTTCTTTCCTTTCCCCTCGAACGTTCACGCGGTCGACGACCCTTCCACCCCGACGGGGCGGCGCGTCTCTTTCGGTGACGAGTTCATGCTGGGCAACGACCCCGCGCCCTGGGGCAAGAGCGACGGCTTCTCTGCTGGCGCCCCCATCATGACGTTTCTGCCGGGCATCGCGATCGATCAGTTCGGTGGCCCGAGCGACATCGAAGAGTCCATGTCGGCCACCTCGCCCAGCATTCTTCTCGACGCGGAAACCGGTGAGCTCGTACCCCACTTCGCCGAAATCGACACGCGCGCGCCAACCGCAGCCCAACGCTCCACGATGATTCGGCCGGTGGTTCGCCTCAAAGACAACGCGCGCTACATCGTGGCGTTCCGGAACCTGCGGAACGAGTCGGGTGATGTCATCGAAGCCTCGCCGGGGTTCGCGGCCCTGCGCGACGACACCGCGAGTGACGAAGAGTCCATCGAAGCCCGCCGACCACTCTACGCAGACATTTTCTCGCGTCTCGCGGACGCCGGATGGGACCAAAGCGATATTCAAATCGCATGGGACTTCAACACGGCAAGCGACGCGAACAACACACAATGGCTCACGCACATGCGCGACACGGCGTTCGATCTCGTTGCGGATGGCATCGAGTATACGATTGATACCGCTGAACCCAACTACGACCAGGACGCGCTCTGCGACGGGGAGCACTGCATCGCGTTCCGGATTCTCGGAACCTTCCGCGCACCGAACTTCATGAGCAGCCCGAACACGGGTTCCCTTCTCGTCTTCGGGGATGATGGCCTCCCCGCCGTCAACGAGGACATCCCGTGGGTCGACGTGCCCTTCGAGGTCCTCATTCCCAAAAGCGCGAGCGAGCAGGACCCGGCCGCGATCGTCGAGTATGGCCACGGATTGCTCGGCGAAAAAGAGCAGATCGAGAAGGACCACTTCCGCACCTTCATGAACGAGTACAACTACACGTTTTGCGCGACAGATCTGATCGGCATGGCCGACGAAGACTTCCCGACCATCGGCGTGATCCTCACGGGCGGCAACATCTCGAGGCTGCAGACGATGTTCGACCGTCTCCATCAGGGGTTTCTCAACTACACACTGCTCCTGCGTATGATGAAGACGTCGTTCGCGGACGATCCCGAGTACGGCAAATACATCAAGGGAGATGAGGCCTATTACTATGGCATCAGTCAGGGTGGCATCATGGGTGCTGTACTCCTTGCGCTGAGCCCGGACATCGACCGCGGCGCGCTCGGCGTCATGGGACAACCCTACAGCATGCTGTTGTTCCGTAGCGTCGACTTCAACCAGTTCTTGGATGTCATCAAGATGACCTACACCGACTTCCGTGAGCAGCAGTTCTTAGTCGGGCTCTTTCAGATGCTCTGGGACCGTGCCGAACCCAACGGATACACCCACCACGTCACGGCGAACCCGTTGCCCAACACGAACACCAAGGACGTCCTCGCACGCGTAGCGATAGGCGATCACCAGGTTTCGACCTACGCCGGTCACATCATGGCACGCACCCTAGGCGCGCCCCACCTCACGACAGGCCTTCGAGACATCTACGGCCTCACCCCCGTCGAATCGACCGACAGCGGGAGCTTCTACACGGAGTACGACTTCGGGCAGCCTGGCGGCGAGCCCCTATGCAACGTGCCGATGTCCCTGTGCCAAGACCCGCACGAGTTTCCGCGGCGCCGTGAGTCCGCCAGGAAACAGCTCGACGCTTTCCTGAGGAACGGCACGGGCACCAATTTCTGCATGCCTGGCGACGCTGATTTGGAGCAGGTGGCAGAAGTCGGCGTATGCAGCTACCCGTCCCTGGCCGGGTGCGACGATGGCGAGACCGCAGCGGATACAGAGGCTCTCTGCACGCCAGGGTCTCAGTAGCCCCGGATGCACCCGCAGAAAAGAACGTGGCTCACGATCAACCTCGTCGGTGGAATCGCCGTCTTGGGGAGCTACGTGCACGGGCTCGTCACACATCCTGAGACACGCCAGATGCTCTGGGGCACTACGCCTGAAGAGCTCAAAGCAGTCTACAACGTCACGATGCTGCTCGCGGCAGCAGGATACTTTCTGTTTTCATACGTATTCGTCGTGCGCAGCGACCCGGACGGGTTTCGGGTCGGTGCGTACGGCTTCGGCTTCGTCAACGCCTGCTACGCGTTGGTCTTGTTGGCTTCTACGCTTTGGATGCCGCTGACCTTCGCGTATTTCGACACGCCTTCGCCGGCTCTGTGGGCGGTGGTCCGCATCGACCTCTTCGTGGTCGCCGTCGGTTCGCTCGGGCTCGTCATCGCGCTCTTCGCGATGAAGCCACGCGCGACAGGGGTTTCTGGAATCCTCGCCCTGCTCGGCCTGTTGCTGTTCGCGTTGCAGACCGCGTTCCTCGATCCGATCGTCTGGCCGCAGTTCATCCCGGGCACCTGAGCCCCGGAATCACACTTTCTTTGGAAACCACGGCACGAGGCCGCTGACGCGCTTCATGTGCTCCGCGTACTCAGGGCGTCGTACGCAGCTCCGACGATCCATCCAAGGGATCGACACTCCGAGGAACATCGCCGTCATCGCGATCGGGCCGGCCACCGTCCAGAAGTGACTCGGGTCTGCAGCAAGACCGAACAAGTAGAGCCCCCACCAAAAGGTAAGCTCGCCGAAGTAGTTCGGGTGACGTGAGTATCGCCAGAGCCCCGTCTGGATGATCTCGCCGGGCTTCTTCACCTTCGCGAAGGCAACGAGCTGTTGGTCTGACACCGTTTCGATCGTAATCGCACCGGCGGTGACGACGAGAGCCACGACATCGAGCCAGGACAATGAATTGGTTCCGACGACCAACGCCACGTACGCCCCGCCGAGCGCGGCAAAGACCTCCACCGTGGGGAAGAGATGGATGCCGAATAGATCGCTGAAGAACCACAACTTGGGCGCCTTCGCGCGGGTCTCGTCGTAGCGCCAATCGTTGTGGTGAAGGCCAGGCCAGCTGCGCGCCCAATTGTACGTCAGCCGAACGCCCCACCACGTCACCAGAAACAACACGGCGCCCGCGCGAATCGGATTGACGGCCGACTCCGCGTGGAAGACCCAATAAAATACGATCACGATAGGCGCGATGGACCAGTACGCGTCGTACATGCTCGAGCACTTGAGACCCCGAGAGAATCCGAAGATCACGAACGTCGCCGCGACGTCCGCCGCAAAGACGGTCCACAAGACCGACCAC
>JBATTM010000651.1:0-3569 GCA_049670545.1 Polyangiales bacterium | reverse complement strand
CCCAAGCCCTCACCGAGTGCCCCACCGGGCACGGCCGATCCAACCCGCTGGTGCGGGGCTGGCGCTGGATGAACAACGACCGGGTCAATTTCGCCTGCACATTCGCCGGAGCCGTGCTCGTCGCCGTCACGATCCTTTCCGCTCTGAACGGGCAGACGGCGCTTTCGGTCGTGAACGGGAACGGACGACCTGACGACGCGAACTCGATCCATCGGCGGGTGGGACTCGACCGCGCCCCCGTGCCCCTGGACACTGTGGCGCTGCTCGGTGAGGAGCGGACGAGCGTCTAGTGATCCAACTTCAGGTTCGCGTCGCCCTGCTCATCACGTCCGGGAAGCGCCATGGCCGTCCATGCCGTTGCCACTGACAGCAACAGAATGCTCAGAACGGCGATGAGGCCCAGGACGAGGGTTGGCAGATTGGTATGAACCAGCATCAGCACCCAAAACAGCGTTACAAGCACGATCAGGACTACGAGGAGCAGTGATCTGCGTTTTAGTGATGGGTTCACAATCGCCCTATTTTGCGCCGTATCTATCTCCCGCATGAGAACCCTGATTCGACAATGCACGGCTCAAGTTGTCAACTGAAATAGACCAGGCTGATAGTGGGCGATTCGGCGACGTTGTCGGGGAGCCCCCGATGACATTCCCGAAGAACTGGCGGATGGCCGTCGCGTCCGACCTCTTGAGTCGGTGGGCCTCAGCGGACATATGCCGACCGGGGCGCCATCCGCTATGGGTACCGAATGACGGAAGGATCCACCTCCGAGGCGCCTACCGAAGTCGATCGCGCGTTGCGGGTCGACGTGCGGGTGCTCGGGGACCTGCTCGGCAACGTGCTCAAGCATCAGGCCGGTCCTCAGGTGTACGACACTGTCGAGCACGTGCGCACGCTCGGGAAGGCGCTTCGACAGGTCTCGAGCGAGGACGAGGAGCCCGCCTTGGGGAAGCTCTTCTCCGCGGTGGCTTCGATCCCCCCGGATCGGGTTCGGGAGGTCGTTCGGGCGTTTTCGCTTTTCCTCACGCTGAGCAACGTCGCGGAGCAACGGCACAAGGTGAGGGAACGTCGACGCGCACAGATGCCCAGCGCGCCGCGGCCCTCGGGTCCAGGTGAGCCGGACTCCGCGCGCGACACGTTTGCGTGGATGGAGACGTCCGGCGTCTCCAAGGCGCGCCTTCACGAAGTGGCCTCGCAGCAGCACGTCGAGTTCGTTCTCACCGCCCACCCCACGCAGGCCGTTCGGCGAACGCTGCTCCAACGGTACAACCAGATTGCCGACGCGCTCAGGGACGGCGACCGCCCCGACCTGACACCCGACGAACAAGCGGCCGTCCGCGAACGCCTCAGTCGCGAAATTTCGACCGTGTGGCATACCGACGAGCTGCATCGGAGCCGCCCAAAGCCCACGGACGAAGTGCGCGGGGGGCTTGCCGTGCTCGAGCAGTCCCTGTGGAAGGCGCTCCCGCGTTTCGTCCGACGTCTCGATCGCGCGCTCGAGGAGAGCACTGGCGAGTCTCTTCCGATCGACGCACGGCCCATCCGTTTCGGATCGTGGATAGGGGGCGATCGCGACGGGAACCCCAACGTCACGGCGGAAGTGACGCGCGAATCGATTCGTCTCGCGCGATGGACGGCCGCGGAGCGATTGCACGAGGAAGTCGACGCGCTTTGCCAAGAACTCTCGATGGATACGGCGACCGACGAGATGCGAGAGGCCGCGGGCACCACGCGCGAGCCCTATCGTGCGGTCCTGCGCCGTGAGCGAGAGCGCCTCGCGAACACCATGCGATCGATCGAAGCCGACCTCGACGGATGTCCACGCCCCGAGGGCGAGATCCGCGAAGACTGTCAGGGCCTGGTCGACGTGCTCATGCTCGTACACCGCTCTCTCGTGGAGACCGGACAGGGCGTCGTCGCTCGAGGCCGTCTTCTCGATCTGATCCGTCGCACACACTGCTTCGGGCTTCACATGGTCCCCCTCGACATACGACAAGAATCAAGTCGCCACGTAGACGTCATCGACTGGGTGACCCGTCACCTCGACCTCGGCTCGTACGCCGAGTGGGACGAGTCCACACGAGTGCGCTTCCTCATCGACGAGCTCGCGTCGAAGCGTCCGCTGATTCCAACAGACCTGCCGGCGCCGCCAGAGGTGCGCGAGGTGCTGGAGACGTTTCGCGTGTTGTCCGAGGTCCCGTCCGATTCCCTCGGGGCGTACGTCATCTCCATGACCCGCAGTGCGAGCGACGTACTTGCCGTGGAGTTACTGCAGAAAGAGGCGGGTATGGCTCGGCCCCTTCGCGTCGTGCCTCTGTTCGAGACGATCGACGATCTAAGGAACGCGGACCAAGTCATGGCGACGCTGCTCGATCTTCCATGGTACCGCGCTCGCATCGGGGGTCGCCTCGAGGTCATGATCGGCTATTCAGATTCCTCCAAAGATGGGGGCCGACTCGCGTCCGCATGGGAGCTCTATCAAGCGCAAGAACGGTTGGTTTCCCTGTGCCGCGCGCGTGCCGTTCACCTCACCCTCTTTCACGGGCGTGGCGGTTCGATCGGGCGCGGCGGGGGACCGACCCACATCGCCATTCGCGCCCAGCCCGCGGGCTCCATCGATGGCGCGCTTCGGGTCACCGAGCAGGGCGAGATGATTCAGTGGAAGTTCGGAACCCCCGACATCGCCGAGCGGAGCTTCGAGCTCTATTGGAACGCGACGCTCGAGGCGACGCTCACACCCCCTGCAGCTCCGAGCGCGAGTTTCCGTACGCGCATGGGCCGACTCGCTGATCGGTCGATGCAGGCCTATCGCGAGGTGACGCGCGATCCTTCGTTCGTACCGTTCTTCCGCGCAGCGACGCCCGAGATCGAGCTCGGCTCGATGCAGATCGGATCGAGACCTGCCCGCCGCAAGGCTGGAGGCGGGCTCGAAGGATTGCGGGCGATCCCGTGGATCTTCGCCTGGACGCAGAGTCGATTGATGCTCCCCGCCTGGCTCGGTGTGGGCGCGGCGCTCGAGGAGTCGATCGCGGAAGGCGCGCGCGACGAGCTTCGCGAGATGGCACGGCAGTGGCCGTTCTTTCATTCGACGCTGTCGCTCATCGAGCTGGCGATCGCCAAGGCCGACGACCGCATCGCCGCGCGGTACGACTCACTGCTGGTGGATTCCGAGCTTGGCGCCACAGGTATCGACCTTCGCAACCGGTTGTTGCGCGTCGAGAGGGCGATGCTCGAGGTTCTCGACCAACCGGTGCTGCTCGAGCATGCGCCACTCCTCCGACGCTCGTTTCAGCTGCGGCGTGCCTACCTCGACCCTTTGAATCTGATCCAAGCCGAGCTTCTTCGTCGCCAGCGCGAACACGACGACGCCGAGCTTCAGGACGCCCTGCTCGCCACCGTCAACGGCATCGCCGCGGGCCTCAAGAACACCGGGTGACGGAAGGCAAGCTCTCGACGCCTGATTCGCAGGAGCGAGGGACATCGGTTTCTTGGGTTCGTCCCCGGCGTTCGAGGTTGCTCGAAAGCGCTGTTTCGCGCGAGCAAACGTACGAGCGTCTCGCCTGAGGCGA
>JBATTM010000650.1:0-35574 GCA_049670545.1 Polyangiales bacterium | reverse complement strand
CGCCTTCACGGAGTGCATCGTCTCCTACGGCGTCGCGGAGTGCTCGCTTGGCGATCGCGAGCACCTCCGGAGCGCCTCCGGTCACCTCGGGAAGTTCTATCGTGGTGAGAGTCCGCTCACGCGCCCGCTCGATCGCGTCCACGTCGAGGTCTGGCCAATAGACGGCACGCTTGTCTGCAAGCTGATCGAGTACGTAGTTCTGTCGGCGCTTCGCCGCCTCTGGATTACGTCGCGGAGAGAGCCGAGATGGGGCTTGGGGGACGCCTGCCAACAACGAGGCCTCGGCGAGATTCAACTCGGGCGCATCTTTGCCGAAATAGTATTGTGCCGCCTCCTGGATCCCGTATCGGCCATGGCCGAAGTTCACGTGATTCAGATAGAGGTGCAGAATCTCGTCCTTCGTAAGCTCGTTCTCCAGTCGGCGCGCCAGGATGAGTTCCCGGAGCTTTCGAGAGATCGTCCGCTCCGGCGTCAGCAACATGAGTTTAACGACCTGTTGTGTGATCGTGCTTCCCCCCTGCGCAGCCCTCCCGCTGGCGATATCACGGCCGATCGCGCGAAGGATGCCCTTGTAGTCGAGACCCTTGTGCTCGTAGAAGTCCGCATCTTCGGCGGCGAGGACCGAGAGCACGACGTAGCGAGGCACGTCCGTGAGAGGGATCACCGTCCGCCGTTCGGAAAACACTTCGCCGATCACCTTCCCGTGGCGATCAAAGACACGCGTGGTCTGCGGCGGCTGATAGTCGCGAAGCGAGGCGACCGAAGGTAGGTCGCGGCTGAAGTACGCGTAGGTGCCGAGCAGCAGAAGCGCGCCTCCAATCAGGGCGATACCGAAGAGCTTCACTACCAAAGACCCGCCTTGGGCCTTCTTCTTCTTTTTCCGCTTCGTGCTCTTCTTGCGCTTTGTCGTGGTTCGCTTGCGTGCCATGGCCCTTGTCGTCCGAGGGGTCATAGCATCCCCCGATCCCGCGATTTCCCCCTAATTCATGACACCTCAGCGGCGCTTGGCATTCCCGAGGTGCTCTTCGATGACTTGATCTGCGTTCTTCACTGAATTCATGAGAAATCTCGCCTCGAGCGCGCGCTGCTCCGTGGTGGGCATTTCGTCGGCGACCCTTGATGTGACGTCGTGCACGGCGATCGCTGCGGCGACGGAGACATTGAGGCTCTCGGCGAATCCACGCATGGGAATCGCGAAGGTCCCGTCTGCGAGCGCTGTCATCTCGCCAGAAACGCCCCGGTGCTCGTTCCCGAACACCAATGCGACTTTCGACTGTGCGGCGAGATCTCTTGGTTGGTGGGTTCCGCCCATCGTCGCCACGTGGATTGAGTACCCGTCCGCCTTCAGTCGTCGAGCGCAAGCGGGTGCATCCGCGTGTCGAACCACGTCGATCCACCGATGTGTGCCCTTTGAAACACCCTGCGATGCCCGGAAGCCGAGCGGACCGACGATGACGTGAACGGTCTGCACGCCGAACGCATCGGCACTCCGGAGCACCGCGCTCGCGTTGTGCGGATCGGTGATGGCATCGAGCACGACTACCACGCGGTCGGTTCGATGCCGTGCGACGTCCCGGATTCGCTCGAGCCGTTCGGAAGTGACGACCGGGGCGAGCGCTTCAATCACGGCATCTGCCGGGTGCTTCAATGGGGGAGGTCCTTCGACTTCGGTCACGTCGGGATCATCTGTGCGCATGGAGGCGTTCCCTGAGGCTACGGACCGAGGCTATGGTGCCTTCGTCGTCTTCTTGGGGTCGACAGTCACGCCTACGACCAGCGTGCCGCCCTTGTACGTCTGACCGGCGACGAAAAAAGGGTCCCCGGCGGAGGCCACGACCTGAAGAAGCGGAAGGTAGTCCGCCTTGTCCGGCCGGTTGATCGACACTTTCATCTTGAATCGCCCGTCGGGCATGACCTGCAGAAGCGCCAGTTTCAACCGCCGCCCGTTGGGAAGGGATATCACCGCGTCCTTACCCGGGACGAGCTTCACTTTCGGTTTCGACAGGATCTCCATCGAGCGAAACGAGTTGAATGGAGGACGACGAAGTGCGGTCAGCTTCTTGAGCTCGGGGTCGATCGACCCGGACTCCTCCTTGGCCAACACGACCAGGACTTCGGCGGGCACACCCCCGGCCACAGATCGGGTGGACTGCACGAGGTTCGACCCCTGCGCGGCACCCGTAGATTCTAGGAGGCATGCAACGAGCATCAAGATGAGCGCAGGAACGTACCGAATCGCATTCATGGGATCGCAACCTCCTCATCGCTGATCCAAACAACAGTCAGCGGTTGGCCCGATCCGCCTTCGATTTCGAAGACCGTGCCGGCGTACTCGCCAAAATCGACTCGCAGTACTTGGGACCCCCGCGCGACCTCCGGCGCGGAAGGCTCCCCAGGCCACGCGAGGAAGCCCAACAGGATCGCCGCGGCGGCGGCGAACCCTGCCGCGACACCACCCCAGACTCTACGTTCGCGGCCCGCTGGCACTACACGGAGGTTTGGAGTGGACGGGTGGGGTGTCCCGGTGCTCGCTTCGTTCGGAGCCTCGAGCTCTGACTCGATGCGCGCGAAGAGTGCGTCGGAGTCGAGATCGGCGGTCCACCCTGCAGCAGCCTCCTCGATACCGTCGCGCACCATCTTCCATGCGGCGAGTTCGCCTGCGCTCTCTGGGGAACGCTCGAGAACCGCACGCACAGCTTCTTCCTCGTCTGCGGGCAATTCCCCGTCAAAGAACATCTGCAGCTTTTCGTCTTCGGTCTTCGAGCTCTCCATGGCTATCCTTCCGAAGGGTCCTCTCCCGCGAGATACGGTGCAAGTGCTGCCTGCATCTTCTTTCTCGCGTGAAAAAGTCTGCTCATGATGGTGCCCTTAGGCACACCCAGCGTTTCCGCCATGTCCTCGTAGCTCATGCCCTCGACTTCCCGAAGGACAATCACGGCACGATGATGCTCGGGCAGCTCCGTGAGGGCGGCCTCGATGGCCCCTCCCAGCTCCTTCCGGAGCGCCGCTCTGCCCGGGTTGGCGTTGGTCACGCTTGGTAGCAGAGCGCCGTCCCCGGCCACTTCGCTGTTTTCGTGCATCGCCCGTTCATCGAAGTCGAGGCTCTTGCGCCGTGATGTCTTCCGAATGTGATCGATTGAGGCATTCATGACGATCCGATAGAGCCAGGTGTAGAAGCTCGAAGATCCCTGGAACTTGTGAATGTTCTTGTGCACCTTCACGAACGCCTCTTGCACGGCATCGAGCGCGTCATCCTGGTTCTTGACGACACCCATGGCTACCGCGAACGCGCGACGATGATACTTGTCGTACAGCGTGCGGAACGCTGCCGAGTCGCCTGCCTGTACGCGCTGCACCAGATCATGATCGTCCTTACGGGAGGAGCCGCGAGCGGCCCGTGTTTCGTTGGACGCGGTGGTCGATGGTTGATTCACCCAAAGATCCTCGACGGTTTCCATGGCCAAGTCGGCGTCGCCACCTACCTTCGTGTCACTTACGCGCAAATCGCCGTGAGGGCCAGCTTTCGCCGGGTTTGGGCGAGTACTGCGTGCTTTCTCCTGGTTTCAGGCGGTGCCCGCAGCTAGGTTCTCGCGGTGCTCGACCTCGGATCCTTGAACTCGCGACAGCGCGAAGCGGTCGTCCACGAGGGGGGGCCGCTCGTGGTGTTCGCTGGCGCGGGCAGCGGCAAAACTCGCGTGATCACGTTTCGGGTTGCCAATTTGATCGCGACGCACGAAGTGCCGCCGTGGCGGATCCTGGCGGTCACTTTTACCAACAAAGCCGCGGGCGAGATGCGCGAACGATTGCTTGGCTTGTTGGGTGACCAAGGGAGCGCCGTGCAGGTCGGGACGTTTCACGCGACCTGTGCACGATTCCTCAGGAGGCACGGGGAGAGCCTCGGGATCTCGAAGGATTTCACCATCTACGACGATCAGGACCAACTCGCGCTGGTCAAGCGGGTCGTCCGTGACCTTGGACTCGATGACAAGCGTTACCAACCCAAGGCTCTCGCAGGCCGAATCAATCGCGCGAAGCAAGAGGTGCAAGGACCCGGTGAGATCGACGCCCCGGACCCTTGGTCCGAGGTCGCCCGTCGCGTCTACCAGAGCTACGAGGAGCACTTGATTCGGGCGAACGCACTCGATTTCGGGGATCTTATCTATCGAACCGTACGTGGACTGGAGCGTGACGACGAGTTTCGGGACGCGTTGGTGGGCCGCTTCTCACATGTCCTGGTCGACGAGTTCCAAGACACCAACCAGGCCCAGTTTCGCCTCGTTCGCGCGCTCGCGGAAGAGCATCGAAACCTGTGCGTGGTCGGCGATGACGATCAGAGCATCTACCGTTGGCGAGGCGCCGACCGGCGTAACATTCTCGATTTCCGCGCTTCATTCCCCGACGCCACGCTCGTGAAGCTCGAACAGAACTATCGCTCGACACAACGAATTTTGCGGGCCGCCAACGCGGTGATTGCCCGAAACACCGATCGCGAACCCAAAGAGCTCTGGACGGACAATCCAGAGGGTGAACCGGTGTTGGTAGTCCGCACCATGGATGAACGCGACGAAGCACGACTGGTTCTTCGTGGCGTCCAAGAACTTCTGGGTCAGGGCCAATCGCTTTCCGAAGTCGCGGTCTTCTACCGGACCCACGCCCAGTCGCGTGTTCTCGAGGAAGCGCTTCGAAGCGCGAACATCGGGTACAGGATCGTCGGCGGCATGCGTTTCTACGATCGCGCTGAGGTCAAAGACCTGCTTGCCTACCTTCGGGCGGCGATCAATCCCGCAGACGACATGAGCCTGTTGCGGGTCATCAATACTCCCGCGCGCGGTATCGGGAAGACCACTGTCAATCGGCTCCTCGAACAGGCCGCCCAGCACGGCTGCGGCTTGTGGGCCCTTTTCGAGGACCCGCGTCTCTGGGGCGTCGGTAACGCTGCGCAGAAACGACTGGCAAGATTCGTCGACTTGATGTCAGACCTGCGCTTCTCCGCCACGCGAGGTGCACCGCTTGGCGAAGTTGGCGCGGAACTCGTCGAGCGTACGGGTTATGCCGACATGCTTCGCCACGATGACACGCCGGAAGCCGATGCACGTTTTCAAAACGTGCAAGAGCTCGTCGCATCGATGGACGAGTTCGAGCGAGAGCGCCCCGAGGCCAACCTTGCGGACTTCCTCGAGAACGTGACCCTCCAGACCTCTGCGGACGAGGCTGAAGGGGGCGATCGTGTGACTCTGATGACGGTGCATGCGGCCAAGGGGCTCGAGTTTCCAGTCGTCATGGTTACGGGACTCGAGGAGCAGGTGTTTCCCTTTAGAGGGATCGATCCCTGGGAAGATCCGGAGGAGCTCGAAGAGGAGCGACGACTGGCGTACGTTGCCTTTACGCGTGCCAAGCAACGGCTCGTGCTGAGTTTCGCAGCAGTGCGCCGGATCTTTGGGCAGCAGCGTGTGGGGATCCCGTCTCGGTTTCTCCAGGAGTTGCCTCCGGAAGACAGCCATTGGATCGGCCAACGCTCGAGCTCGCCCTCGCCGCGCCGGAACGAGCCGTCTTCACCTGCTGCGAGCTCGGGCGACAGCTACGTCGACTACAGCGAAGGGAGCGACGTCATCGGGCTCGAAGGGCTTCGTCGCGGCATGCAAGTTCGGCACCCCAAGTTCGGGGTGGGGGAGGTTCGCGAGGTGGTCGCCGGAACCCCGCCGCGCGTGTCAGTCCGTTTCCCAGGGTGGGGCACCCGGAAGATCATCGCTTCGTATCTCGAACCCGCCTAGAGGGCCCTCGCGAGCTCTAGCCGTCGGATTTTGACGAGCTGTCGGACTTTGAGGTGGACGGCGTGCTCTTCTCCGAGGTGCTGCCTGAGTCGCTGCTGCCCGAGTCGCTGCTACTCGAAGCGCTTTTCGAAGTTTTCGAGCGATTCGACGGACCCGAATAGAGGTCGGACTCCCAACCGCCACCCTTGAGTATGAATCCACCCCCGCCGATCATCCGGCGTGCCTTCATCTTGCCGCACTCGGGGCATTTCTTGATCGGGTCTTCGGTGATGCGTTGTTGGCGCTCGAACTCGTGACCGCAATTGTCACATGCGTAGTCGTACGTTGGCATCGATCATCAAGTCTCGGCGTCCTCGCCTAGGGGATTGGCGAGTTTACGTGTCCACAAGATTGCGTCTTTTCGGCCCCCGTCCCCATCGAGGACACCTTGCGCGAGGAGGCCGGTCTTTCGGTAGCCCGCCGCGACGAATGCCGTGGAAAGGTCGACGTTGTCGTTTGGCGCGAACGAAAAGGCGGCGACGATCCCGCGATCGCGCAGGTCGTCGCCGAGTGTCGTGAGGCCCGACGCAATTGCGAGCATCTCGTTAGCGTCCTTGGGGGGGCGGAGCACCTCGATGAGGGCATGGCCAAAGCAGTCTTGAAACTCGGCCGAGATGTAATTCGGCTTGCTTCGCTTGACCGCCGTTTCGTAGTAGACGCGAGCGGCATCGCGACCAAACATGTCGAACGCACCGAGCGCGGGGCTTCGTCGCCAAGCCGCATCGCGCGCCTGGAGTGCGTCTTTCTCGTTCGCCTTGCGTACCGTTGCACCACGGACCTTCTCGGGGATTTCCTTGGCGGCCTTCTTGGCGGCATTGATCGTTCGCTCGGTGAGTTTCGCGGAGGCGTCGCTGACTTCCACGGAAGCAGTCTTGTCCCCAATTACGCATCCGCACAAATGGCCATCGCTTCGTTTGTAGAAGCCAGGAATCGTCCCCTCGCGCACGAAGCCGACGCGCGTCCATGAGGACACTTCATCCTTTTCGACGAGCGTAATGACCTTCTCGACCTCTTCCTGCTTCGCGACCGACTGGATGTAGAGGCGTTTGGCTGGGAGCGCTCCAGCTCGAAAATCGATGACGCGGACGCAGCGCGTGCGCCGGTTCAAGAGTAGGCATAAGTACGCGCTGTCACTTCGGAAGTAGAGCTCCTCGACGGTCGGCTTCTTCTTCGTTCGTTTCGCGGGGGCAGCTTTCGCCTTGGCGGTCACCATTCGTCAACACCTCGAAAACACTTTGGTTTTTTGGGAGCGGACGGAATGTAGTGTGCCGATCCGCCCATGTCAAAAGGACAAGGGCAGGCCCGCGAACGGACCTGCCCTCGTCTAGATCGGGAATGCGCTTCGGAAGACGCTAGTTGCTGAGCTCTTTGTCGATCGCGGCCTTGAATGCAGCGTACGGCTGCGCTCCCTGGACCAACTTGCCGTTGATGAAGAAGGACGGCGTGCCGATCCGGGCTCCGGCCTTCGCGATCGAGGCGATGTCAGCATCGACGGAGGCCTTATGCTTGCCGGAGTCGAGCGCCGCCTTGAACTTGGCCATGTCCACCCCACCAATCTGTGCGGCGTACTTCTCGAGATTCGGTCGGGTGAGCGCCTTCTGATTCTCGAAGAGGATGTCATGATACGCCCAGAACCCCTTATCGCCCTTCTGCTCGAAGATCTCGAGTGAGGCCTGTGCGGCAAGGTGTGCGTCCTTGTGGAACGGCAGCGGATAGTTGCGCCAGATGACCTGCACCTTGTCCCCGTACTCGTCCATGACCTGAGCCATGGTTGGGTTGACTCGGCCGCAGAACGGACACTGGAAGTCGCTGTACTCCTGGATGATGACTTCAGCCTTGGCCGCGCCCTTGCTCGGTGCGTTCTTGGGTGCAGGAATCTCGTACACCTTGTTCGCGTCGGGCGCCGCAGCCGCAGGAGCCGTCTTGGGTGCGTCGAGGCCCTTTGCGATTGTCGTTGCGTACACCTTCGAGCGCGGCGTTCCGCTTTCCACGAGGGCCTTGGCCTTCTTGAGCTCCTCATCGATGACAATCTCGAACGACGCTTGCGGTTGCGCGCCTCTCAGATTGCGTCCGTTGATGAAGAACGCCGGGGTTCCTCGTGCTCCGAGCTTGTTGGTGAGGGCCTGCTGCTTCTGAATCGCTGCGGTATGGGTGTCGCCCTCGAGCGCGGCCTTGAACTTCTTCATGTCCAGGCCGATCTCTTTGGCGTACGCCTCGAGGTTCTCGGTGGTGAGAGCTCGCTGGTTTGCGAAAAGCTTCTCGTGCATGGCCCAGAAGCCCTTGTCGCCCTTTTGTGCGTACGCTTCGAGAGCTGCCGTCGCTGCGGGCTTGGCGTTCTTGTGGAACGGAAGTGGATTGTTCATCCACACGACGCGAACGTCATCGCCGTACTTCTTCTCGATTTGCGTGAGAGTCGGCTCGACGCGACCGCAGAACGGGCATTCGAAGTCGCTGAACTCCACGATGGTGACCAACGCGTCGTCCGGACCCTTTTGTGGCTCGTCGCCGCTGAGGGGCACCTTGTACACGGCGTTCGGATCAGGCTGCCCGGGCTTCTGCTGCGGTTTGGGCGGCGCCGCCTTTTCCAGCCCGTTCTTGGTCAGCGTGGCGTACATCTGCGCCTTCGTGACGCCCTGTTCCTGGAGCTTCTTCGCGGTCGCCAACTCTTCGTCGATGACCGTCTTGAAGGACGCGAAAGGGACCGCGCCGCGAATGTTGCGTCCGTTCACGAAGAAGTTCGGCGTGCCGCGTGCGCCCATCGTGGCCGCGAGAGTCGAGTCTTCCTTGATCTGTTCGGCGTAGACCTTCTCGTCGAGTGCCTTCTTGACCTTTGTCATGTCGAGGCCCGATTGCTGTGCGTAGTTCTCGAGGTCCGCTCGGCTGAGGGCCTTTTGGTTCGCGAAGAGCAAGTCGTGCACTTCCCAGAACTTCTCGTCTCCGCCTTGCGCGTACGCTTCCATGGCGAGCTGCGCCGCGGGGTCCGCGTTTGGATGAAAGCCTAGGGGCAAGTTGCGCCATACGATTCGCACGTCGTCGCCGTAGGTGTCCTTAATCTCCTTCGTCGTAGGAAGGACGCGCGCGCAGAACGGGCATTGAAACTCACTGAACTCGACGATCGTGACCAGAGCGTCGTCCGGGCCTATCGACGGCTGGGCGTCGGTTACTGGGACCTTGAAGCGTTCGACGTCGTCAGCGATCTCGACGTCGGCGGCTTCTACTTCGACCACCTCCGTGTTGCCGCTCTGACAACCCAGAGCAGCGCTGGCAGCGCAAAGCAGGGCTGCCAGGAACATTGATGTACCTTTATTCATTACGATTTCCTTCCGCCGCCAGGAGTGCGGCGAGTTCAAAAAAACTCAAACGTCAGAATCGACGAAACCAAATGCCGAGAAGACCACCCAAGGGGGCGGCCGGCATCAACGGGGCGGTCGATCGATTCTTCGTTCGTGTGGGTTTCTCAGTCCTCCGTCGACCCAGACTGGCAAGAGCGAGGCTGAGCGGGGAGGTGGAGTCCAAGCGACTGGCCGGAACCAAGCGTTCGCCAGTGGAACCAAAGTTTGAAGGACGCCGCCGTGGGTGTTGGCGGGCATGCATCGCGGATCGTCGCTGCGCTCGCACCACATCGGGCCGCGCAACGGCTCTTCGTTTGCGTCCGCGGATTCGAGACAGGTCTCAATCGAGAGCGAGCGGTCGCATAGGCAGTCCGCCGCATCTGCGGAGGATGCGAACGACAAGAGCATCGTAGCGACGGCGAATGCCGGTAAGAAGTTCCTCATGCGGGCGAATCCGAAGTTAGCAGTCTACCGCGCACGCTGGCGGTCGCAACAAATGCCAAGCGCAAGGAGGAAGGCTGGAGGGTGAAGTCGCTCTTACAGGGGATGTGGGAAAGTGGGAGAGGAGAGAGTACAGGTTGGTAAGCGACTTCACCCTGCCAGCTCAAAGGGGGAACGCCGGGCTTGGCGCGTCTATTCCGAGATGGCGCTAGGTTTGTCTACATCTCCCGGAAACCCAGGGATTTGGGACTCGAGGACGTCGCCGAGGGCCGAAAACCGTCCGCTTTCCTCGAGTGCCCGTCCCACGTAGACGAGACTTTGGGGGTACCACTGTAAGAAGGCTGGATTGCTCCGCTGGCGATCGATGAAGACGAAGCGACCCGCGTCCTTCAGTTTTCGGTGGAGTGCGACCACCCAGAATTCATCTCGAACTTGGCCCGCATCGATACGACGCGCTGCAGCATATCGGTCGATCATGGCGTTTTGGAGCGTCAGGCCGAGCGACACATAGGAATCACAAAGGAGTGCCACCAGGTCGTAGGTTCTCGGCCCACGCATCGCGTCTTGAAAGTCGATGACCGTGAGGCTCCGGTCGACGTCCACCATCAGGTTCTTCGATTGGTAGTCTCGGTGTACGAAGCCGTAAGGCATCGCCCGCATTTCGGACACGATCGTGCGGAAGGCGTCCGCAAGGTGCTCACCGGGACGCGGGCCTAGAGCGCCGAACAACGCCTCGAGACCCCACGTTCGAAAATGATCGAGCTCCCAATTGAGCAGTGCCTCATCGAAGCTCCGCTGTGCCACGATCGAGGTTGGGGGCACGATCGCACATCGTTCGTGAAGCTCGGCGAGGAGATCCACGGCATGGGCGTACGCCTCTGGCCACTCTGCTCTCGAGGTCTCGCGAAGCGCGCGCTCGAACGTCATGTCACCCAAGTCCTCGAGGACGAGTTGTCCCTTCTCGAGATGCTCGACGTACACGGTAGGCACCCGGACGCCCGCCGCGCGAAGTAAGTCGGCGACTTCCAGAAAGGGGAGTCGAGTCGTTGTCGGCTGTGATCCCCCCTCGTCGCTCCGGACGGCGTCTTCCGGCAGCTGCATGATGATGGCTCGCGAGGGCGGCCGGCTCGCATCGCCTGCTCGGACTCGAAAGTATCGGCGCGACGACGCGTCCCCGACGAGTTTCTCGATCGTGACCTGCGGGGCGGGCGACCCGTACAGCATCTGCAGGCTCTGCGCGAAGTCTGGCTCGCTCATGGTGAGCCAGGAGACTACGTCAGTTTGGGAGACTTGGAAAAAGAGGGGTATGTTCGTCCATGCATGCGTGAGCCACCTTCGATCGAGGTCG
Source organism: Polyangiales bacterium (assembly GCA_049670545.1). Taxonomy (GTDB): domain Bacteria; phylum Myxococcota_A; class Polyangia; order Polyangiales; family Houyiibacteriaceae; genus SG8-38. The sequence goes on along the minus strand of JBATTM010000650.1, from coordinate 24,643 downwards.
GCGCGGTCCTGTCCGACCGCTACGAGCTCGTCGCACCAATCGCGGAAGGGTCGATGGGCGACGTGTACCAGGCGTGGGACCAAGCGGCGCTGCGGCACGTCGCGATCAAAGTGCTGCGTGCGGAGTACCTCGCGGACGACGCGATGCGACGGCGCTTTCGGCGTGAGGCCGCCGTACTCAAGGCTCTCGATCACCCCGCGATCGTCCGGCTGATCGACTTCGAGATTCAACCTTCGGGCCTCGTGTTTCTCGTCACGGAGCTCGTCCAAGGCGGCACGCTTGCGGCCCGGATACGAGAGGCGCCGCTCGATGTCTCGTCGGCTGGAGCCGTTCTCGAGCCCCTTGCAGACGCACTCCACGCGGCGCACGCCCACGGAGTGCTCCACGGAGATCTAAAGCCTGCCAATGTGTTGTGGGTAGAGGGTCAGCCTCGACTGATCGACTTCGGGGCGTCCAAGATCCTCGGCATCGATCGCTTGACGGCGACTGGCGAAGTGGCGGGGACTCCCGCGTACATGGCGCCCGAGGTGCTCACGGGCAAGGGGGATGTCGACCAGCGGATCGACGTCTATGGGCTTGGGGTCGTGCTCTATGAAGCACTCAGCGGAAAGCATCCGTTCCAAGACGCTCACGTGGGACGACTGCTGTTGAAGATCGACGCTGGCGACCACCTTCCCCTGCACAGGGTTTGCGAAGTCACGGCATCTCTCGCGGCGGTGGTGCATCGAGCGATGCATCGCGATCCCTCGCTACGTTTCGACGACGTGCGCGCCCTCGTGCGGGCGTGGAACGGGGCGTTGGCCGGATGAGTGCGACCGACGAGCTCTGTGCCGAAGTCGGCATCGCCCCGCCACCGGGATGGTCGCGCTATTTCGACACGACCAAAGCTTGGGGCGCGCGTACCGATCTCACATCTGCGAAGAACGACGGTGAACTTGCCGAAGTTCTGTTCCTCGATGCAGCGCACCTGGTCGAGGCAAGCTGGTTGCCTGGAACTGGAACCCTGATCGACATCGGAGCGGGCGTCGGCGCACCCACGCTTCCGCTTCTCGCCGCCAACACCCACGTGTCAGGGCTGTTGGTGGAGCCGCGTCGCCGGCGCGTTGCATTCCTTCGTTCCGCAATCGGCGTCCTCGGCCTCGCAGGTCGTGCCGACGTACTGGAGCGGAAGATCGATCCTGACAAGCCGCGCATCGATGGACAGACACGGGGCATTGCTATCTCACGGGCGACTTTCGACCCGACGACCTGGCAACGAATCGGGATCGCTCTCGCGGATGAGGTATGGGTGTTCACCGCGGGCGCCCAGGTCGAAGAAACTTCCGCGCTCGTACAAGCGCGTCGTCTGACCTACCAAGTCCCATCAACGGGCGCGCCGAGAGCCGTCTACGCGTTTCGACACCGATAGGTTGCGGAGCTAGCGCCTGTTTCGCGCCGGAATGATCTGAATGCGACGACGCGTGCCTTCGCCGTGAGACATCGTGCTGACGCCTTCGAACTTCGCCAGGGACATGTGAATCACGCGCCGGTCCCGTGCGTTCATGGGCTGGAGCGTCACGACCTTGCCCTCCGTCATCGCGCGCTCAGCCTGGCGCTTTGCAAGCGACACCAAGCCGTCGTCGTGGCGCTCCCGGTAGTCACCCGAGTCGACGATCACGTGTCGACGAGATTCCGGGAAGCGATTGACCATCTTGTTGATCAAGAACTGCAGGGCATCGAGAGTCGCGCCCTTCTTGCCGATCACGCGCCCCGAGTCTGGGCCGGTCGCATCTAGCTCGACCCGCTCATCATCCGCGCGAATATCCACCTGCACGTCGAGGTCCATCAAGTTGAGAAGCTCCTCGAGGATCTCGGCGGCCTCCTCGGCCTTTCCGTCCCCGGCGTACTTCGATGGGTCTTCTCGCTCCGCCTGATCCCCAAGGATCAGCGCACCATCTCTTGGTTTGCTCGTCTTAAGCTCGTCCACGGCGAGTCCTCTTCTTTCTGCGCGGCTTGGCCTGCTTGAGTGCCGCGGCCGCGTTGTCGCCGGCCGCTTGATCGGATTGCCCCTCCGGGGCGTCGTCGTCGTCGTCTATCGCAGAGACGACCGTCATCTGCTCTTTGTCCATTTGCCAGTACATGTAGCGCTGCTGCGTGATGCCGATCGCCGAGCTGGTCACCATGTACAGGCACAGGCCGGTCGGGAGCAACAGCATGAAGAACGTCATCATCAGGGGCATCGCGTACAGCATTACCTTCGCTTGCGTCGGATCCATCTGTACTGGAGTCAGCTTCTGTTGGATGAACATCAGCGCGCCAAGAATGATCGGAAGCACGTAGAACGGGTCGGGGGAGGAGAGATCCGTCCACCACCAGATGAAGGGCGCGTGGTACAGCTCGATGCTCGTCGAAAGCGTCTGATAGAGCGCGAAGAAGATCGGCATCTGGAGCAAGACCGGCAAGCATCCGCCAAGCGGGTTCACCTTGTTCTTTCGCCAGAGCTCCATCATCGCGGCGCCCTTCTTCTCGCGATCGTCTTTGAAGAGCTCGTTGATCTTGTCGATCTCGGGCTTGAGCGCCCTCTGCTTCGCCATGTTTCGGAACTGCGGAATCACGAATGGCAGGAGCAGAACCCGGACGAGAATCGTGAGCAAGATGATGGCAAAGCCCCAGTTGCCGATGAAATCGTAGATGAACCTGAGGAGCCAGCTCATCCCGCGCGCGATGAAGCTGAACCAACCGAGGTCGATGACGTTGGTCGCTTGGTGCCCGAACTTTTCGAGCGCGTCGAAGTCTTTCGGCCCCGCATAGACGGCCATGCGGAACGTTGTGGTCTCGCCGCTCTTGACCTCGACCGGTGGGTACGTGAGGGTGGCTTCGAAGAGGCTTCCGTCGGGATCCTTCGGGGTTCCACCTCGGTTGGTCGAGAGCAGCTGGCAACGCTCGGCGGTCTGCCCTTCAGGGGCCGCGATGATCGCGAAGTATACGCTGCTCAGCGCGATGTACTCGACGCCGGGGCCGAACGTTTGTGCGAGTAGCGGGCGGAGCTCGTCCTCGCTCAGCAGGCCCTCGCGATCTTCTCGGACGGTGTCGTCGCCAACTTGGCAGATGCCGTGACTCAGCGCCGGAGAAGGTCGACCGAAGAACCCCCCTTTCTCATCTTCGCGTCGCACGTAGTGTGCGGAGTCGATGTGAAGGGTGACCTGTCGGTCGGTCGTGCCCTGGTTGTGGACCTGGGTCGACACCTGGAACTGGTAGGGCGGCTCGGCGAGTTCCCATGTGCGATCGATGGTGACGTCGTCTCCCGACCATCGAAAATGAATGGTGCGATCCGAAGACTCGACGACCGTCCAACGCGCGTCTGCCGGCACCTCGATTCCAGAGAACTTCGGTTGCAGCGGGAGGTACTGCTCCTTGTCGGTTGTGACGAGTTCGAACGGATCCGCATTCTCATCGAGATAGCGGTCACCCTTCACGCTGAGGCTCACGAGCCCGGTGTTCAGGTCGGTGAACGAGGCGCGGATGCGGGTGTCTTCGAGCACGTAGAGATTTTGCGACTCGGTGCGGCTTCGTACCTCCGCCGCAGTCAATGTGGTCCCGGCGGTGGGCGCATCGTCGGGCGCACTTGGAGCTAGCTCCGCTTGTTCCGATGGGGCTGCCTGGGTCTCCGCTGGGGTCTCGCCGTTCGATGTCTCGTCGCCGGCCTCCTGCGGCGAGAAGTACTGGAGCCCGAGCATCACCCCGAGGATCGCGATCGGCACCGCGAGGAATACAATCGGAGATCGCTTGGGCTCAGCCATGGTGAGTCTCCGCGTGGGAGTGCTTTGGGTACGGCGGCGGATCGAACCCGCCTGGGTGGAACGGATGACATCGGCCGATGCGCTTGATCCCAAGCCACGATCCCTGGGCGGCTCCGAAGCGTTCGATGCAGGTCGCAGTGTAGTGCGAGCACGAAGGCTCGAACCGGCAACTCTGGCCGAGGAGTCGGGAGAGAGTCAGCTGATACGCTCGGATCAGCATCAAGAGGGCAGCCCGGATCATGGGGATGGCTCCGGACGCATTTTTCGTGCGGCCCGTCGTAGCTCACGCAACACGGTGTCGTACTCGATCGTGTGTGCGCCGGCTTTCGCGATGAACACCACGTCGAACCCTCGAGGGAACATCGAACGGTTCCGTCGGAACACCTCGCGCACCACGCGCTTGATGCGGTTCCTCTTGACGGCGTTGCCCACTTTCTTCGTCACGGTGATCCCAAGTCGGGTGTTATCGAGAGAGTTTGGTTGCACGACGAGAAGGAAGTGGGGTGTGTGGATTCGCCGCCCGTGGAGTTGTACTTGTCTAAATTCGAAGCGCTTCCTCAACCGATCGGTCCGCGCAAAGCCTTGATCCGGAACCTCGATCGGACGCCCCCCCGGTTCGGATGCGCGATGCATCTCGCCCCCGGCGCTGCTACTTCTTGTAGCAGGAAACGGTGAGTCGTTTCCGACCCTTGCGACGACGCGCGTTGATCACGCTTCGCCCGCCTTTGGTTTTCATTCGCGCGCGGAACCCGTGCGTCCGAAGACGGCGCTTACGATGTGGTTGGTAGGTCCGCTTCACAACAATGCTCCCAGAAAAATGAGGCCGGAAGAAAGCACGGGCCCGCGGGGGTGTCAAGCCGGGGTGTTCAAGGGTCGGAACCCACTGAAGTACCTGATTTCGCTGGTAGAGTGGGCCATAGACCCGCGTCTCGAAGGCTGGTGTAGCGGCCGGCTCCCACGATGAGGTGGTCGAGGATTCGAATCTCGAGCACTGCGCCTGCTTCGACGAGCCGCGCCGTGAGGGCCAGGTCATCGGGGCTTGGCTCAGTATCGCCGCTCGGGTGGTTGTGCAGGAAAAGGGCACCGCTCGCGGAATCGATGACCAAGTGGCGGAATACCTCGGCCGGGTCGACCTGGCACGAGATCCGCCCTCCACGGGCGACTTCTCGAGCACCCTTGACCCGGTTCTTGGCGTCGACCGAGACGACCCAGAATCTCTCGACGCGGCTGTTTGCGATCGGGCGACCGTACCGGACGAAGACCGCTCGGCTGTCCTCGAGCGGGGTGCTGGCCGGGGAGGGCATGTGCGCGCGGGTTCCGACTTCTAAGGCGGCAGCGAGCCTCGCCGCCTTCGCGGGGCCGAGACCGTCCAACCGCCGCAGCTCGGTCGTAGTCATCGCGGCCAGTTGGCGAAGCCCCCCCGAGGCATCGAGGAGTGCGCGCGCGACTTCCTCGACCCCGAGACCGCGGTCGCCGGCGCCAAGGAGAAGGGAGAGGAGCTCCGCATCGCCGAGGGCCTGAGGGCCCAACGACGCCAACCGTTCCCGAGGTCGATCCACGTCGCGGAGCGATGCACGGGCTGTGCCGGCGCTAGCCGATGGTATTCCGTCCACTTGCGGGAATGACGTCGGTGGCGCGTGGCCCCCGCGTCAGCGGTCGCCATCGTTCTTCGATCGCGGCCCGTCGCTCCGTGGTTCGTTACTTCTTGAAAAACTTGCCGAAGATATTCGGCCGCGCCTTGCCGCCGGCAGCGGGTGGAGGCGCACTTGAGCGTCCGCGGGAGAGTCGCATCGTGGCGACCCGGACTTCGCGGAGCGCTTCGAGGTTCTTCGGGTCGAGCTTGGCGACCTTCTTGAAGTGCTTGAGTGCTTTGTCGTGGTTGCCCATGCGCTTCAGAAAATGTGCGCGGACGAAGTGGCCATGCACATGGTCCGTGTTGAGCTGAAACGTAGTCTTCAGTAGCGCGCGAATCTCGTCTGCCACGGCTTCGTCTTCAGTTCCGTCCTTGAGGAGGAGAATCCAAGCCTTCATGGCTGGGTAGTCGGCCTCCTTGCGGACGACCGTCATGGCCTCGTCACAGATCTTCAGCGCCTCGTCGTATCGGCGCCGTTTCACGAGGACATCGACTTTCTGGAAATTGATCGCGGCCTCGACCATCACGTTGAGTTTTCGCTCGGATTCTGGCGTGCCGCCTCCCTGCATCACCGTGCGCTGATAGTCGGCCCGGGATTTATCGTCCCCGAGCGTGTCGCGCGCGACGGTGAAGAGGTGAAAGATCTCGTCGACCCATGGACGAAGCGCGTCGAGCTCGTTTGGAAGGCGGTCTGGGTGCCACTTCTTGGCGAGCGTCATGTACTTGGATCGAACGTTGCTCGAGTTGGCCGACTCCCTGACGCCGAGCATCTCGAAGTAATTTTGCCGATCCATCATGTTGATGACGCGCGCGACTTCCTCCCAGCGCTCGACGTGCTCTTCACTGAGCCCCTCGGGTGGTGGAGGTGGCATGTCACGAGGTGCGACGATCTCGCCGGAGAGCTTTTTTGCCGGAGGCAGATTGCTCAACGACGTTGGCAGAACCGAATCTCCCCCGGGAAGAACGGAGTCACGTCGTCCGGGAGGCGAGGAACGCCGTGCGCGGCCTGGCGGCAGCGACCCAGAGGAGCCGCGTCGCTCGGAACCAGGTGACGAAGGACGGTCGCCGGGCGTCGACGGCCGGCGCCCAGGGGAAGAGGGCGACACTGCGCGAAGTTTCTGCTGCGAGACCGGACGATACGGTTCGAGGCTCCCGATGATGCCGAGCAGATAGATCATACGTTGGGCAACCTTTGGGTCCCCGAACTGCTCGATCAGGATTGCGGCGGTCGCCGGCTCTGCGCGCATGAGCTCGACGAAGGCCTTCTCGTTCGATTGAAGGGCAAGGCGGGCGATCGGCGCACCCTTCTTGATGCGCTGGCGTTCCGTGCCGAGCTTTCGGATGACGCGATTCATCGCGTCCTTCGGGACATCCCCTCGGAGCGCCGTGGCGATCAACTCCAGTACGTCCACGGACCCACGAAGTGCGCCCTCGCCTTCGCCGACGAGGTCAGCTTCGTAGAATGCGTAGGGACCGCGCCGTCGCGGGAAGATGGTGAGGAGCCCGCGCTCGAGGCTGGCCGAAGGCTCGATGAAACGACCCACCGCGGGCACGCCACTGCGGAACAGAATTCTGTCTTGTCCGGGTTCGTCGTCGTCGGGCCAGACCGCAAGAGTTCCCGACAGACCCTTGTTCTGAATCGACAGCAGGACGTGGCCGAAGGGCGTCGCGCTGAGCGCTCCTTCGGCAAGTGGCTGCGGCACCGAGGATGGCAATGGTTGCTCCAAGAAACTACAGGGTGACACACCGAGCCAGCGAGCGACAGACCACCCATCTGTGCATGTATTGAAAAGCGTTCAATTCCGGGGCCGCGCACATGGACTACCTGATATTTTCATCAGTCCAAAATGCCCCACCCGGTACCCTCGGCGCTGTCGAGGAGTTCCACACCCTGCGCCGCCAGCGCATCGCGAACGCGGTCTGCTTCTGCGAAATCCTTGTTCTGGCGTGCCGCGGTTCGGGCGGCGATCTGCGCTTCGATCGTTGCGGCGTCGAGGCCCTTGGAAGCGGCGCGACGGTCGCGAATTCGGAGGAGGATCGTGGCTGCGTCCGTGACGCCGATTCCCAGCTCCGCCTCGAGGGCGTCGAAACCCGCGTGTGCGGCGTCGATGCTGGCTTTCGATGCCTTTCCCTTCTTGCGCATAGCCTGGTCGCACAGCTCGTTCACGGACTTGAGAAACTCGGCGGTCGTCGCTAGGGCGACAGGCATGTTTAGATCGTCGTCGAGCGCGCTCCTGAGGGCATGTGCGAAGTCACCGATCTCCTTGGGAGCAGGGGCGTCATCGTCTTTGATCCGTGCGCTGGGCAGCTCGACGAGCCGCTGCTTGGTCTTGTAGAGGTAGGCAAGACGGCGTTCGGCTTCTTCAAACTGTGGAAAGCCGGTCACGTTGCCCGCATCGTCGAGCGTCCAGTCGAGGTTCAAGGGTGCACGATAGTGGACGGTCATCATGAAGTAGCGAATGGCTTCGGGCTCCATGCGATCGAACAGGTCCCGCGCGGTGAAGAAGTTCCCGAGGCTTTTGCTCATCTTCTCCTTGTCGACTTCGACGAACCCGTTGTGCATCCAACATCGAGAGAACGGCTTTCCCGTTGCGGCTTCACTTTGGGCGAGCTCGTTCTCGTGGTGGGGGAAGACGAGGTCGAGGCCACCGCCATGAAGGTCTAGCGTCTCTCCGAGGTGCTTCATCGACATCGCCGAGCATTCGATGTGCCATCCCGGGCGACCGCGTCCCCACGGGCTGTCCCATCCCCACGCATCGTCGATGCTACTTTTCCACAACGCGAAGTCAGCTGGGTGACGCTTGCGTGCAGTCTGCGCATCGTCGGTCCGTTCGCTTGCGCCAACTCTCATCGAATCGAGATTGCGATGGCTGAGTTTTCCGTAGTCGGGAAAAGACTCGACCGAGAAGTAGACGTCGCCCTCTGACACATAGGCGTGGCCCCCGTCGATCAAGCGCTGCACGAGATCGAAGATGTCTTGCAAGTGCGTGCTGACCCTGGGCTCCACGTCAGGTTCCAGGTTTCCAAGTCGCCCCATGTCTTCCGCGTACGCGTCGGCGAAACGTGTGGCGAGCGCCGTTGGCTCTTCCCCCGCTTCTGCGGCGCGCTTGAGGATCTTGTCGTCAACGTCGGTGATGTTGCGTACGTAGGTGACGTTCAAGCCCGTTGCGCGCAGGTGTCGAACGAGCACGTCGTAGACCACATAGCAGCGCGCATGACCGAGGTGGGCGTAGTCGTAGACGGTGGGCCCACACACGTAGATCCGCGCGTGACCGGGCTCGGCCGGTGCAAAAGGTTCTTTCTGGCTGGTCAGGGTGTTGTACAGGCGAACGCTCATGGTCGGCGCAGTCTGAACGTTTTCCGCACCAAAGGGCAAGGACGCGTGGTTGACCCGCCCCAAGGGGCCGCTAGAAACCCCCCATGCTCGTCATTCACGAACGAGGGCAGGCGGACTACGACGACGCGCTGAGCGCCTTGGGTCGTCGCGGGGACGAGGACCTCGCCCGCGTTGAGCCCGCCGTCCGCGAGATTCTCGAGGCGGTTCGGGAGCGTGGTGACGAAGCGGTGCAGGAGTACACGGAACGGTTCGACGGCCGCCTCCCGGAGCGGCTGACGCTCGACGGGAACAGATGGCGGGCCACGGCGGCCACCGTCGATCCGGCCGTACGAGACGCGCTGTCGCAGGCTGCCGCTCGGATTCGGCGCTACCACGAACACCAGCGCGAGCCCGGTTTTCGCTATGAAGAAGAGGGCATCGAGCTTGGGCAGCGCGTACAGCCCGTGGCCTCTGCGGCCGTGTATGCACCCGGCGGCAAGGCTCGGTATCCATCGACCGTCTTGATGACTGCAATTCCTGCGACGGTTGCGGGCGTCGATCGGATCGTACTCGTCACGCCGAACCCGACACCCGAGATCCTCGCGGCCGCCGCGGTGGCTGGCGTCACTGAGGTCATCGATGCGGGCGGGGCCCAAGCGATCGCTGCGGTCGCGTATGGCACCGAGTCGATCGCAAAGGTCGACAAGGTCGTCGGGCCCGGCAATATCTACGTCGCGTGTGCCAAGCGACTCGTGTTTGGCTCCGTCGACATCGATTCGATCGCGGGACCGAGCGAAATCCTGGTCGTTGCTGATGAGGGCGCCAACCCCGAAGTCGTGGCGGCCGATCTCCTGTCCCAGGCCGAGCACGATGAGGCTGCGTATCCCTTACTCGTGACGCTCTCTTACGCGCAGGCCGAAGCCGTGTGCGCGGCGGTCGAGCGTCAGCTAGCGGCGCTCCCCCGAGCGGCAATCGCAGGGGAGTCAATCCGCAATAACGGCCACGCTTTCGTCACGGGCGATCTTCGAGAGGCGGCGCGCGTCGCGACAGCGCTTGCAGCGGAGCACTTGAGCCTCTCGGTGGAAGATCCTGACAGCCTGTTGCCGCAGATCGGTGCGGCGGGAGCGGTGTTCCTTGGCTATCACACGCCCGAGGCTGCTGGCGACTACGCGGCCGGCCCAAGTCACGTGTTGCCAACGGGTGGAGCCGTTCGATTCGCATCCCCACTCGGAGTCTACGATTTCGTGATTCGCTCATCGCTCATCCGGTACTCCCAGGCTGCGATCCGCGATCAAGCGGATCTGCTCGAAAGCCTCGCGCGCCTAGAGGGGCTCGAGGCCCACGCCAGGGCGGTGGCGATTCGTCGCGGCAGCGAATAGCTTTCGACCATGTTGAGCGACACCCAGGCCACCGAACCGACCGTCGACTCTTTGGAGAAGCGACTCGCGCAGCAAATGGGGCGCTGCATTGCTGACTTCGATCTCATCGAGGACGGCGACCGCATCATGGTGGCGGTGAGTGGTGGCAAGGACAGCTATGCGCTCCTGCACTTGCTCGAGCGCGCGCGGAGGCGGGCGCCAGTGTCGTTCGACATCATCGCCGTACACCTCGACCAAGGACACCCAGGCTACGACGGCTCGCCCCTCGAAAACTGGCTCCGAGCGCAAGGTCATGCGTATCGCGTCATTCAGAAAGATACATACACGATCGTCACCGACCGGATTCCCGAGGGGAAGACCTATTGCAGTCTGTGTTCGCGACTGCGTCGCGGGATTCTCTACAACGCAGCACAAGACTTGGGCTGCACGAAGATCGCCCTTGGTCACCATCGGGACGATGCAATCGAGACGCTGCTGATGAACCTCATGTTCAACGGTGCGCTCAGTGCCATGCCGGCAAAGCTTCGGACCAGCGATGGCCGCAATACCGTGATCCGGCCGCTGCTCTATTCCGCGGAGCGCGATATCGCCGCCTACGCGGACGCGCTTGCATTCCCGATTCTACCCTGCGACTTGTGCGGCTCGCAGGACAACCTCTGGAGGCAGCAGGTCAAGAGCATGCTCGACGACATCGAGACTCGCGCGCCCAAAGTTCGCCAAAGCATGCTAGCCGCGCTCAAGAACGTTCACACCACGCACCTCTTGGGCCCGGGATAGCATCGATGGTTCGCGCCGTTGCGGTTTGGGCGATCCTGTTTGCACTCGGCATCGGCAGCACCGCGTCCGCGCAGGGCCTCAACATTGAACGGTTCCGGCCCTCGCTCGACCGCTTTGGTTTCTTGGGCATTCAGGGGAGCGCAACACCCGGCCATCTTCGTTGGAATTTGGCGCTTTGGACCTGGTACTCGAGCCGAACGCTCCGTGCGACCGTGGACGACGGCACGCGAGAGAACGTCATCGACGACCGGTTGAGCTCCGACCTCCTTTTTCAGCTCGGCTTGTTTGGGCGGTGGTCGCTTGCCATCGAGGTGCCGTTGGTCCTCTATCAGCAGGGGATGGCGTCCGCTCCGCTTGACGGACGGGGCTCGTTCGATGGCTTCGCCGTGGCCGATCCGCGGATCAGCAGCAAGATCCGTGTCCTCGGCAAGAAGACAGAAAAGACCCAGGACAAGCCCGACGGTCCCGGCCTGGGCTTGTTGGTGACGGTGCCCGTTCCGATCGGCAACCAGAGTGAGTTTGCCGGGGCGGGGCAGTTCACATTCGACCTTCACGCGCTTGGCGACTTTCACATTCTCGAGACTGGCGCTGGGACGATGATTGGGTGGCGGTATCGGGTTGACGCGCGCGAGGTTGGCACCGAGACGCTCGGCCAGGAAATGCTGTACGGGTTTTCGCTCAAGCCTCCCATACCCAAGGTCAAAGACCTGTTCGGGCTTCTCGAGTTTCGAGGCTCGACTGCGTTTCGAGGCAAGAGCACCAATACGCTCGAGGGCGATCTCGGGATTCGATACACGAAGAACGCTGTGACCATGACGGCCGCGTTTGGCGGAGGCCTGGTCCGAGGAATGGGGCAGCCTAATTTTCGCGCCTTCTTCGGAGTCTCATGGTCTCCCAAGACCAACGACCTCGATGAAGACGGAATCCCAGATTCGGTCGATGAGTGCCCCCGCCTCCCAGAGGACCTCGATGGCTTCGAGGACTCCGACGGGTGCATGGATCCCGACAACGACAACGACTTCATCCCTGACGCGGACGATCGCTGCCCGAACGTCGAAGCGCTCGAGGGCCAAGACGCCGACGAAGACGGTTGCACGGACTGACCCTGCGCCGCGCGGCTACTCGAGTCGGGTACAGGGAGGCGGCAGGGTGGCGCAGTCGGATACCGCGCAAGTAGCCTGCATGTCGCCACACTGGCCTGCGCCCGTGAGCGTCGATTGTGTGCAGCGGAACTCCGCGCCCCATGCATCGCAGCTCGCCTCGTCCGCGCTCGGTCCTACGGGGACATCGTTCATGCAGAGAGAACATATCGCGGAGAACTCATCTCCGCCGCAACCTTCGAGAGGAGCGATTGCTGCGAAGAGCGTGAGTAGGACTGCGAAGCGCGTTTGAGTCATCGCGTCGAGGCTAATTCCCACGCTGTGCTCTTGTCAAAACTGAAGCGGCCCGACGAGCGGCGCTCTTCTGGACTCGGGCCGCGCGAGGAGGAGTTGCGATACGCCGCAGTGACGCTCCGCGAATGCGCCCTCGCAGGATGCCAGGTAGAAGTCCCACATGCGTCGGAAACGGTCGCCATGGCCGAAGGCGTCGATCTCTGCCCGCCTTGCGTGGAATCGGCTGCGCCATTCGTGGAGCGTGCGCGCGTAGTGCTCCCCGAAGTCTTCCATATGCAGCAAGCGCAGATCGGTGTGTCGCCACGCGGCGGTCATCGCGTGAAGGCTCGGCAGCTGCCCCCCAGGGAAGATATGCCGCTTGATGAAGTCTACGCGGCCAACACTCTCGGCGTAGCGGTCGTCCGGGATTGTGATCGACTGAATTGCGGCGAGCCCATTGGGGGCTAGGAGGCGTTCGATCCTCGAGAAGAAGATGGGGAGATACTCGGCGCCTACGGCTTCGATCATTTCGATCGAGACCAGCTTGTCGTAGCGACCGCGCAGGTCCCGGTAGTCTTCGAGCAGTACAGTCACCCGGTCAGTCACCCGTGCGCGCTCGACGCGTTCGACGGCAAGTTGGTACTGCGCTTTGGAGATCGTGGTCGTAGTCACGCGACATCCGAAACGGGTCGCAGCATGGACTGCCATGGCACCCCAGCCGGTCCCGATTTCGAGTAGATGGTCGCGCTCCTCGAGTCGTAGCTTGCGACCAATTCGATCGAGTCGCGAGTATTGCGCCTCCTCGAGCGTCATGTCGTCGCGTTCCCAGATCGCGGACGAGTACATCATCGAGTCGTCCAGCCAAAGTCGATAGAAATCGTTCCCGAGATCGTAATGCTCCGCGATGTTTCTCCGACTGCCCTCCCGTGTGTTCCTACGGATCCGGTGGTAGAGCCCATCGAGGGTCTCGCGGACGAGTCCGATGCCGCTCCCGTCGAGGTTGGTGAGTCGGGTCGACGTGCGAAGGAGGATCCGCACGACCGCGACAAGGTCATCGGTCGACCAGAGGCCTTCCATATAGGTTTCGCCAGCACCGAGGCTGCCGCCGAGCGCGATGCTCGTCCAGACGGAGGCGTCTTGGATGCGTACGGTCGCCTGGGGTCCAGGTTCCGCCCCGCCGAACGTTTCGACGCCGTGCGGATCGACCACAGTCAGCTTTCCAAAAGTGATTCGTTCGAGTCGAGCCATGACCAACGCACGTGCGATGTGCGCGGGCAAGTCCAGGGGTTGCGACAGCCAATCATGGAACGGGATGGGAAGCCGCGATGGCGCGATCATGAGAGAGTCCCTCTGGGTTTGGTGACCAGCCGAGCCGGGTGAGGGTGGTAGGGTGCGCCTTTCCACCAAAGCCGTGCGGCCTGTCCATAGATGCCGGCCAGCACCGTCATCGTCATCGCGGGGTGGCGTAGCAAGGTGGTGACAGCATGTCGGCGATCGAGGGTGCGCCGGCGCAGCACGAGCGTCGCGTCGGTCTGGACCTGACCTTGGTCCCAGTTCCTCATGTGAACGACCAGCGAGCGACCTGGTCGATTGAAGCGCCACTCGTAGTTCTGATCAACTGGATGAAACGGTGAGACATGAAATCTCTTGGGCACGCGAAACCGCATGACGTTCTCACTTCCGAGGTTGTCGCGCTCGGCGTCGACCACGTAGCAGTGGCGCTCGCCCCAAGGCGTGTTGTCGACTTCGGTCACGATGCTTCCGAGGGTGCCGCTCGCGCGATAGCAATAGAAGATGCTGATCGGGTTGAACGAGATGCCGAGTGTGCGCGGCAACGCCAGCAACCGAATGGGGCCGTCCGGGCGTCTCCCGGTTCGCTGTTCGACGAGCCCACGGACCGACTCGTCCAACGGCATATCACGGTTCCCGAAGTGGTCTTCGCGCGCAAATCGCGCCACTGCAGGCCGACGCGCCGACCAACCCGGCAGCCCATCGAGCGCTTGGGGGAGCTCAGCCAGATCCAAGAAGGCGTAGAACAAACGGTATCGAAAGGCGTGTTCGACTGGCCCGAATCGCCGGTGACGTACTGTGCCCTCGTAGATCGCGCTATTCATTGGGCGGCCTCTGCAGTCGAGTCGAGGAGATCGAGACCAAGCCCGAGCTTGTCGGCCACCGCAAGTGCACTGACGACGCCGTCCTCGTGAAACCCGTACCGCCAGTACGCGCCGCAGTAGAAGGTGTTGTTCGCCCCGCTGATTTCATTCACGCGCTTCTGCGCCGCGACCGACGCTGGTGTATAGAGAGGATGCTGATATCTCGTGCGGTAGAGAACCTGCGTTGGGTCGATCTGCTCGGCTGCATTGAGGGAAACACAGAAGTTTACCGGTGCGCCTTCGAACCCTTGCAGCGCGTTCATGTCGTATGTGAGCATCACGTTGTCGCCCCTGTCGAGGGGCACCCGATAGTTCCAGCTCGCCCATGCCCGGCGCCGTTTCGGAAGTAGCGACGTGTCCGTATGCAGTACGGCGTCGTTCGCTTGATAGTGAATCGCCCCTAGGATCTCGCGTTCTGCCTTGCTCGGGTCGCCCAGCATCGCTAGGGCCTGATCGCTGTGCGTCGCGATCACCACGCGATCGAAACGCTCGGTCGGCTGACCCCTCGCGCTGAGATCGACGCCGCCGTCGTCGCGCAACAATCGCTCCACCGGTGTCCGGAGCCGGATTCGGTCCTTGAACGGCGCCGTGAGCTTGCGCATATACTCGCGGGATCCCCCGTCGACGACGCGCCAGGTCGGGCGATCACGCAGACTCGTCAGCCCGTGGTTCATCAGGAACCGCACGAAGGTACTCGCAGGAAACGACAGCAAGCGCACCGGGTCGGTCGACCAAATCGCGGCACCCATGGGCACGATGTAGAGGTCGATGAACGGACGGCTGTAGCCGCGGAACTCGAGGACGTCACCCAAAGTTTCCTGGCCATCGGGACCTGCGAGAATCGACGGGGCCTCGCGGTTGAAGCGGAGGATGTCACGCACCATTCGCAGCACCCTCGGGTTGAGGGCATTCCGGCGACGCGCGAGAATGGCCTGACTCGAATACTCCAGGCCGCTCGCCTCTTCGTGGACGCTGAAGCTCATGCGCGTGTCGCGGGTTGCGACCCCGAGGGTGTCGAAGATTCGAACCAGGTTCGGGTATGTCCGTGTGTTGTGAACGATGAAGCCAGTGTCGATCGAGAATCGCGATCCTCCAGTTTCGACGTCGACGGTATTCGTGTGGCCCCCGACCCGATCTTCCGCCTCGAACACGTGGACGTCGTGCTCCCGGCTCAGGAGAGCCGCTGCCACCATCCCGCTGACGCCCGTTCCGATGACCGCGATTCTCATGATGCGCTCGGCTTCTCGAGCAGGTAGTGGCTGACGCCCCACTCCTGTCCGTATCGATACGCAAACAGCTCCGCGCAGGCCATGAAGAACACGCGCCAACGGTGGAGCGCCTTGTGAGGCTCACGGTAGACCACGGCGAGGGCGTTTACCACGCGCGCCCGGTTGGAGTCGAGATTCGAAAGCCATGCGTTGGCGGTCCGCGCATAGTGACGCCCATTGAGCCTCCAGCGAGCGGTGATCGCCAAGTCGCGGTCGAATCGATCGAGAAGATCGTCAGAGGGCATCTGGCCCCCCGTGAAGAAATGCCTGGCCATCCAGTCGCTCGGGCCGTCGTTCTGGTACAGGTAGGCGTACTGACGGTGAGCGAAGACATGGACGAACAATTTTGCGTCCGCCGTCATCCAACCACCGATGCGCGCGAGGAGCGCATCCCAGTTGCGCATGTGCTCGAACATTTCCACAGAGACGACGCGATCGAACGTTCGGTCGAGCGATAGGGTGTTCACATCGGCGGTGATCACGGTCAGGTTCGAGATGTTCTTGGCTCGCGCACGCGCTTCGATGAAGTCGCGCTGTCCGTTGCTATTGCTGACGGCGGTAATTTGCGCGGACGGAAAGTTGTTCGCCATGAACAGGCTCAGCGAGCCCCAGCCGCATCCGAGTTCGAGAATCCGTTGCCCATCGGCAAGCTGTGCGCGCGCCGCGACCTGCCGGAGCGCTTCGGTCTCGGCTTCCTGCAGGGAGCCAACCCGATCGCTCCAGGCGCAGCAGCTGTACTTGAGCCGTGGACCGAGGACCGCCTCGAAGAATGCGGACGGTACCTCGTAGTGCTGCGCGTTGGCTGACTCCGGGTGGGCGGCAACTGGGCTCCGCCGCAGCAGCTCGACGTGGTCCGCGATGGCATCGGGGCCCTTTCTCTGTCCCTCTCGGAGCCGGGTCTCACAAATTCTGCGAATTCCGAGGCGCACCCACGAATCGGGCACGAGACCGAGGTCGAGCAGCAGCATCCCAGATGCGTCGAGCTTTTGTACACGTCGTCAAGACCCGGTGCATAGATTACGCGGTTTTTGAGCTATGGCGTCCGGGCTGTGTATAGATTTTGTCCATGTTATTCGCTGTCTTTACTCAACCTCCCCCCGATGGCAGCGTCTCCTGCGTGAACACGCCGACGACACGACCCCGGTTCGGGTGGGCTCTCGTCGGGAGTGTCCTGATCGGGCTGGGATGCACTCCGCAGGGCGATCCGGGTATCGGGGAGGGCTTTGCGGATTCGTTCGATCGCTCGTCGCTTGGGGAGGCGTGGCGGCGTTCGGGTGGCAACTGGGCGATCAAGGATGGCGCCGTGCATGTGAGAGGGGCTCGAAATCGCCCACTTTGGCTGCTTCGGACGCTTCCGCGCGACGTACGCATCGAGTTCGACGCCCGCAGCGAAAGCGACGAGGGCGACATCAAGGTGGAGCTTTTCGGCGATGGTGCTTCGTTCGCGACCGCGGATCGATACGTAGCGAGCGGCTACGTGGTGATCTTCGGTGGTTGGGGAAACTCGAAGAACGTATTGGCCCGGAAGGACGAACATGGGGCAGACCGCGTCGAAGGGCCGCCGCGAAAGGTCGAACCCGGAACGACCTACCGGATCCGCCTAGAACGTCGACAAGAGACGGTACAGGTGTGGGTGGACGATGCGCGACTCCTCGAAATGGTCGACCCGGACCCCCTTTCCGGCCGCGGTCATGATCATTTTGGGTTCAATAACTGGCAATCGGACGTGTGGTTCGACAATTTGAAGGTCACGCCGCTGTGACGGTGCCGCCATGACTCCGCAAGAATTCGAGATCGCGCTTCACGACGCCGAGATTCAACTCTCGCGCATCAAGCACCTTTACGAGCAGTACTTCCAGGGTATCGAGCGAATCGAGCCGCAGATCTCGCGCAAGCAGTTCGATCGCGCGCTTCATCGGCTCCGAAAGTACCAGCCTCGGAATACAGCGCTTCGGTTTCGCTTTCAGACGCTGATCCAGCGCTACACGACCCTCCAAACGTATTGGCGCCGAATCGCGCGCCAGATCGAAGAAGGGACCTACCGTCGAGACTTGCTCCGGGCGCGGAAGAGACGTGAGGCGGCGAGGGCAAAACGCGACGAGTCGCGCGGGAACAGTCGCAATCCTCTCGAACTCGATCCGGAAGAGAGCGTTGACGTCGATGAACTGATCGAGCAGGCAAGCAATCGCGTGGACGAGCTGCGCAAAGAACCGGCTGCTCCCGCACAGAAGCCCTCCAGAAAGCTCGCGCCCCTTCCACGACCCGCACCGCAACGCGCGGATGAATCGACGGCGACGTTCGGTAAACCAAAGTCCGCCACGCAGGCCTCCACGCGGGATCGATCAAGTCCTGCGATCTCGCCGAGCCGACGCGCGCCCCCGCCCATCGCATCTCGGTCGAAGGGCCCGGGCGAAGCGCGGATGCGCCAGATTTACGATAGCTACGTGGATGCGAAGCGTCGCAACAACGAGCGCACCGACAAGATCGACTACGAAACCGTTGCGAAGAGCCTCAAGAAGATGGTTCCCAAGCTAGACCGAAAACACAAGGGTAAGCGCATCGATTTCAAAGTGGTCGTCCAGGAGGGCAAGGTCGGAATCAAGCCGGTGGTAAAGAAGTAGTGCGGGCAGGAGCCGGGTTCGTCATCGCGATCTGACTGTCGATCTCGACACGCAGGTCGGTGAGCGACGCGGGATCGAGCGCATTGGTCGCGACGCCGCGATTCTGGATTCGCTCTCGTGGCGTCGTGAGCCGGTCACACTTGTTGAATACCAAGACCCTCGGAACCCGCTCTAGCCCCAGCTCGACCAACAGCCTCTCCGTCGTCTCGACGTGATCGTTCCAGCATGGGTCGGACACGTCGATGACATGAAGGAGAAGATCCGCATCTTGGGTTTCGTCGAAGGTTGCCCTGAACGCGGCGAACAGATCTTTCGGCAGATCGCGAATGAATCCTACGGTATCGGTGACCACCACGGACCGACCGGAGGGAAGGAAGAGGCTACGAGAGCGCGTGTCGAGGGTCGCGAAGAGCTTGTCCTCCGCGACGACGTCGCTGCCGGTGAGTGCGTTGAGCAACGTGCTCTTGCCTGCGTTGGTGTATCCGACGATCGCAACGGTCGGCGTACCGCTTCGCCGCCGCCGAGATCTTCGCTGTTCCCGTTGCCGACCGAGCTGCTTGAGTTGCGCTTGAAGTCGCGTGATTCGCTCGCGGGCCCTTCGTCTGCCCACCTCGAGCTTGGTCTCGCCTGGGCCGCGGCCCCCGATGCCTCCTGTCAGGCGCGAGAGCGCGTCGTCGCGTTGGCCGAGCCTCGGCAACAGGTATCGCATCTGGGCCAACTCGACCTGGAGCTTGCCGTCCTTTGTTTCGGCATGCTGTGCGAAGATGTCGAGAATGAGTTGCGTGCGGTCGACGACTCTCAAATCGGTCGCGCGTGCAATGTTGTTGGCCTGCGCCGGGCGGAGGTCGCGGTCGAAGATCAGTGTCTCTACGTCGAGTTGCATTGCGCGAATGATCAAGTCGTCGAGCTTGCCTTTGCCGAGCGCATACTTCGGATCGACCCGTTCACGGACCTGAAGAACGCGATCGGCCACATCGACACCGGCTGTACGTGCGAGTTCTTCGAGTTCGCGAAGGGAGTCTTCGGCCATGGCCGCATGCTGTTTGTCGCACACGTGCACGAGGATCGCGCGGCCGTCTTTCGCAGTGACGCCGCGGGCGCGGGCGGCGTTCGCGTACTCTTGCTCGAGTGTTGCAATGATCTCGGCTGGGTTGTCTTTCGCCTTGGCGTAGGGGAGGGGGCCGAAGGTGCGAAACGGGGGCTCATCGCGACCTTCGGGAATCGGGAAGTTGTGCCCGTAGTAGATGCAAAGCGCCCGCTCTTCACCGGGCGCCAGGCAGATCGCTACCACGAGGTCTAGTCGGAGGCGCGTCAGGTCGACGAGATCGTCTCTGCTGAGGGGCTCGTTGCGCAGGTGCGTGTGAATGAGGCGCAGGCCCCGAAGCCTGCCAGCGCCAGCGCGAATGCGGCCAACGTCAGGGAGCATCAGCTTCGACGCATCACCGAGGATCACGTGGTGGACCGTGCCGCGCCGATCGACGAGCACACCTACTTGTCGACCGGTCGCATATGAAACCCCCACCAACCCGCGGGTCAGCTCGGGGGTCGTCAGACGATCGAGGGGCACGCGGCGGCGGTAGAGACGCTGAAGGGCCTTGGTGTCCGAGGGACTGAGGTCGCGAGTGTCGCCGTGGATCTGCAATGTTGGGTCTCGAGAAAAGGGCTACGCCAGCTGATCTGCGAGGCGCTGCGCGTCCTGGTGGTGTAGCGCGATTTCGAGTGGAACGGGAGCCGGGAGCCTCGCCGCCTTCCCGCGGAGCCGCTCGACGCGTCGGTGTGACTCTCGAAGTTTCTCGCGGAACGCGGCGCTTCGTTCGGATTCGTGGACCAAAGCCTCGCGGAGCCGCTCAACGGATGAAACATCGGAACACACTAGGAGGACGTCGCACCCCGCTTCGATCGCAAGCAGGCCGGACTCCTCGACTGGGTACTTGGTGCTTACGGCTTTCATCTCGAGGTCGTCCGTAAACACGGCGTCTTCGTACCCGAGCTCCTTGCGGAGCAGGCCACCGATCACCGCAGGAGACAGGGTCGCTGGGGCGTCGTCGAGGCTCTCGAACACGACATGCGCCGTCATGATTGACGGCAACGTTCCGACTGCGGCGCGGAACGGCGCGAGTTCGACGCTGTCGAGGCGGTCCCTGTCGTGACGCAAGCGCGGCAGGGCGAAGTGGCTGTCGAGGTCGGTGTCTCCGTGACCCGGGAAGTGCTTTCCGCAGGAGAGAACGCCGCCAGTATGCAGTCCGCGTGCGAACGCAAGAGCTTGCTCGATGACCGTTTCCGGGGTCGCGCCGAACGCACGGTCGCCGATGACGGGGTTGTCCGGGTTGGTGTCGATGTCGAGTACGGGTGCGAAGTCTAGGTTGATCCCCAATGCGCGAAGTTGTCGGCCCAACACGCGCCCGGCGAGGTTGGTACGCTCGAGGTCCTCGGCAGCGGCAAGTCGTCGCATCGGCGGGAGAGTGACGATAGGCGCGTCGAATCGAGCGACGCGTCCTCCCTCTTGATCAACGCACACGAGAAGGGGTCGCGACGGCTCGTCAGACTCGGCACACGCCGCGATCAAACCTGTCGCCTGCGAAACGTCTTCGATGTTTCGCTTGAAGAGGATGACCCCGGCCAGAGAATCATTTGTGATCCACGCGCGGACCTCGTGGGGCGGATCAACTCCAGGGAAGCCACAGACGATGACGTTCCCCGCCATCCGCTCCAACTCGCTCAACGCCCCTTGCACCTTAACCCTAGGAAAAAGGGGACTGTCCCCTTTTATTGGGGGGACGGTAGCATGGGGGTACGTTGCTTGGGGCGGGGGTTGTTGCTACAAGGCGATAACTAACTTCGTTGGCCTTCATGGCCCCGGTATTTGATGACAAAAGTAGTAGACCCTGACTTCGGTCAGCGCGACGACGCGCGCCGAGGCCTCGACGAAGAGGCGCCAGAGCCCATCGTCTATGCCCATTCAATCCCGCGCCGACTGCTCGACACAGACGCGGCGAAAGTGATCCGGCGCCTGAATCGCCACGGCCACACCGCATATCTGGTGGGCGGCGGCGTGCGCGATCTGATGTTGGGTCGCAAGCCCAAAGACTTCGATCTCGCCACCAGTGCGCGCCCCTACGAGGTGCGCGACCTCTTTCGAAACTGCCGTGTGATTGGGCGCCGTTTTCGGCTGGCGCACGTGCTGTTCTCGGGTGGCAAGGTGATTGAGGTTGCGACCTTTCGACGCGACCCCTCGCAGCACTTCGAGGTGATCAAGCCCAAGTTCGCGAAGAAGATTCCGCTCTGCGCGGGCCCCGAGCCCGTTCGTCTCATTCCGTCACGCCACTCCGCAGTCGAGGCGGATGATGCCGATCTCTTGATCACCAACGACAATGTTTTCGGCGAGCCTCACGAAGACTCGATCCGGCGCGACTTCACGATCAACGGCCTGTTCTACGACCTGGAGCGCGGCGAAGTGATCGACTTCGTTGGCGGGGTTGCGGATCTCGAAGAGCACCTGCTGCGAACCATCGGCGACCCGAACGTTCGTTTCCGAGAAGACCCTGTTCGCATCTTGCGCGCGATCAAGTTCAGCGCCCGACTGGACATGGGGCTCGACCCCGCGGTCTACGACGCGATGGTGCGGCACCGGGGAGACCTTCAGCGAGCCGCTGCACCACGCGTGCTCGAAGAGATTCTCAGGTTCTTGCGGGGAGGCGCTGCACAACGCTCCGTGTTCTTGGCCTGGGACGTCGGCGTGCTGAGCGAGACTTTGCCTGAGGTGGCGTCGTTTCTCGACGATGATCCGGAGGGAGCCGCGCTCACGTTCGGGCGCCTGAAAGCGATCGACGCACTTGCAGCGGAAGACCGTCTTCCCAATGACGCGGTGTTGCTTGCAGCGCTGCTTCAGGGGGCGATCGACGAGGCGCTCGAGGATGTGAACGACGTCCCGGTGGCCTATGAGGAATTCATCCGCGAGTTCTCCCTGAGGCTTTCGCTTCCGCGCAGGCTCAAGGATCGCATCCGTCTACTCACGATGGCGCAACGCCGTCTTCGGGCGGGCCGAATCAACTCGATCGCCCGACGAGAGTACTTCCCAGACGCGGCCACGTTGTTCGCACTCGATCGGATGGCCCGGGGCGAAGAGCTCCCATCCTGGGCGAATGATCCGGGCGAAGCAGTCTACGAGTCAGACGCCCGACCGACCCGTCGGCGACGGAACCGTCGTCGGAATCGAACGTAGACCGCGCTG
Organism: Polyangiales bacterium; assembly: GCA_049670545.1. GTDB lineage: Bacteria > Myxococcota_A > Polyangia > Polyangiales > Houyiibacteriaceae > SG8-38. Next base: position 2,113 of record JBATTM010000650.1, on the reverse strand, counting down.
GGCCTAAGGTTCGTCGGCGCGATCGAGGGTGACCTGGAACGCGCGCTGATTGGCGTCGGGCATGTCAGCGTCGGGCAGACGACTCGAGAGGTTGGTGACCACAAGAAGGAGCGACTCCGTCGCTTCGTCGAGGTCGATGGGCAAGTACGCTTGGGGCGTTGCTTCGGTGGTCGGCGATGCGACCCGCCGGATCTCGCTGCCGTTCCCGTCCAGTTGCACCGCGACGAAGGACCACCGCACTCCATACTCGCCCTCGAGCCAAGCCCTGAGCTGAGTTGCGCCCGCCCACGTGCCCGCCGGCAACAAGAGGTAGGCGCTTCCGAAGCTTTCGAGGGGTCGCGGCGCGACGGTCCGCGTTGGCACGCGTGTCAATGAACGGGTGATTGGGACGCGGGCATCGCTATCGATTGCGGCGATGACGTCGCTCTTCGCTCGCCCCCTCCCCACGAACCAGCGCTGTATCGCCAATTCTTCGATGTTGGCGAGAAGACGGTCCCCGCTTCGCTCGATCGCGGTTTGGATCGCGCTCCAGAGATCGGGGTCCGCACGCAACCCTCGCCCCTCCCAAGTTCGCTGACTTGCGAGTAGCCAGGCATCGCGCACGAACTCGGATCGGCTGTCGTCGTGTCGTGCGGAAAGAAATGCGAGGAGCATTGCGCCGCCAGCGCCCTTGGCTGCGGCGCCGCGGACCCAGGAGCGATAGGGTTCTGCTTGCTGCTCGAAGACCGCGTCTTCACATCCGAATCGTCCGGTGATCTCCCAAGTGAGCCAAGCAGCCGTTGCGCGCCGCCATGCCGGGGCTTCCGCGGGGTCCATGCTGAGGAGGAGCGCCTCTGCGTACGCGGCGGTGACGCAAGCGGGGATCGCCGCGGTCGGGGTCTCGGGGCTCATCACCGCGAACGCGGACGCTCGATCCAAGAACGACCACGTCGCGAGGTCATCCGTGAAGGCCTGCGTCAGTGAAACCCTCGGTGCCAAGTAGAGGTCGAGCTCAGGTCCACCGCCCAGCGAACCATCGGGGAGCGGTGCGGGCCATCCCAACACGTCGAGCTCCGCCCGGGCGAACTCCAGGGCCCGAAGAATCGCGTCGCCGGTCGCCTCGTCAGTGTCTGGAGGAACGTGCACGGCGACGAGCGCCACCGCCGAGCGGATCGATCTTGATGCCCCCTTTGGGCGTGGTGTGTCCGGCGGGGGAGGGGTTCTTGGCCCGGTCCATACGGGGGTCGTCATCAAGACGATGGCCTCCGCGACTCCGTCCACCCCCAGCGGATCGCCCTCTGCTCCGGCATTTGCCGTCCACAGAGCAACCACGAGGGCAATCCAACCACCCTTCGATTTCATTCGTGCCATTTGACACGATCCAGCTAAACCTTCTACATCCAAGGGGGAGGTTAGGCATGCACGACGGACGTTTTGATCCCGGCGGCTTCTACGAGTTCAATCTCGGTGGGGGAACCGTGCGCACACGCACGGGCGAGCGCGTCATGGTGCTCAGCGAGGGGGTCCTATCGTGGTTGGTGGCTGCTGCGGCGCGAGACGGAGATCTCACGCCGTTGCGTCGTTTGGGCGAGCTCCTCGGCGAGCAGGTGTTGGGCGGCCTCGATCGACCTGCTTCCGTGCTCGCGCCGGAGGCCGTGCTGGGGCATGTCTCCGCCGTGACGGCGTTGTTCGGCTGGGGGCGACTCACATTCGAGCGATGGGGAGCCGCGCTTGTCATCGCGTTGCGCGACAAGCCCGATCTCGACGAAGACGACCTCGGGGCTGCAGCGCTCCTGGGCGGCATGTTTTCTCAAGTGTCGCAGCGTCAAGTCTCCTGTGTACCGACTGGCGAGGCCAAGTTTCTCATGGTCGATTTCGAGGTCGCGGAAACGGTGTGGGGTTGGTTCAAGGACGGCGCGGACCTGCCCGCCATCGTAGGTATGCTCGAAGCAAAGAAGGCGTCATGACCGATCGTGAAGATAGACTTCGGTCGTTGCTCAACAAGGTGCGAGCCAAGAGTCCCGACGAACGCTCCACCCAGGCGGCTGACGTCCTTCAACGGATTCGCACCGCTTCGGGGTCCGTGCCCGCGGCTCAATCGGTCTCCGCGCCGATGCCCCCGTCGGCCGCGCCC
>JBATTM010000649.1:0-3214 GCA_049670545.1 Polyangiales bacterium | reverse complement strand
TGGCACGGTCGCGACGTTTCGGGAACTTGTAGAGCTCCGGCGTATTGTCGATAAAGCGGGTCGTGTAATTCGCGGCCGGGAAGTCCGGGTGGTTGATAATCTGCTCGAGAAACGGAAGGTTGGTCGTGACGCCGCGTATACGAAATTCGCGCAGCGCGCGATCCATACGGGCGATGGCGTCATCGCGCGTGGGCGCCCAGGAGGTCACCTTCTCGAGCAGCGAATCGTAGAACGGCGTGATCAGCGCACCCGAGTAGGCTGTGCCGCCGTCGAGACGTATGCCGAATCCCGTCGCCCCGCGGTAGGCGCGGATGCGGCCGTAGTCCGGCGTAAAGTTGTTCTCCGGATCTTCGGTCGTGATCCGGCACTGTAGGGCATGGCCCGATAGCCGGATCTTCGGCTGCTGCGGCACGAAGCTGTCCGGATCGCCGATCGCGAGACCTTCGGCCATCCTGATCTGGGCCTTGACGATGTCGATGCCCGTCACCTGCTCGGTCACCGTGTGCTCGACCTGGATGCGCGGGTTGACCTCTATGAAGTAAAACGCATCGGTGTCGGCGTCCATCAGGAATTCGACCGTGCCTGCGTTGACGTAGCCCGCCGCTTTGCCGAGCGTCAGCGCGGAGCCGCAGATGTCCTCACGCTTCGCATCGTCGAGGTAGGGCGCCGGCGCCCGCTCGACCACTTTCTGGTTGCGCCGTTGCACGGTGCAATCGCGCTCGAAGAGGTGCACGAGTGTGCCGTGGTGATCCCCGAGAATCTGCACTTCGACGTGGCGCGCTCGTTCCACGAGTTTCTCGAGGTACACCTCACCGTTGCCGAACGCGGCTTCCGCTTCGCGTCGGGCCGTGTCGAACTGCTCGGTCAGGTCGTCTTCTGAAAGGATCCGACGCATACCGCGGCCGCCGCCGCCCCAGCTTGCCTTGAGCATCAGCGGGTAGCCGATTTTCTCCGCCTCGGCGGCCGCGTTGTCGAGGTCCGGCGGCAGCGGTTTCGTAGCCGGCATTACCGGCACGTCGGCTTCTTCGGCGAGGTTGCGTGCACGGACCTTGTTGCCCAACGCGCGCATTGCATCCGAACCCGGGCCAACAAAGATCAGGCCCGCACCACGACAGGCATCCGCGAAGTCCGGGTTCTCAGACAGGAATCCATAGCCGGGATGCACGGCGTCGGCCCCCGACTCGTGGGCAACGCGGAGCATTTCCTCGATGTTGAGGTAGGCCGAGATGGGCTTGCCCGGCTCCCCGATTCGGTAGCTTCGGTCAGCCTTGAACCGATGCAGAGCGAAGCGGTCCTCTTCGGAATACACGGCCACGGTCTCTATGCCGAGCTCGGAGGCGGCGCGCATGACGCGAATCGCGATCTCGCTGCGGTTGGCCATCAGCAGGCGCCGGATTTTGTGAGGTTTCGGTTGCGCCATAGGGCTCATAGTTCTTGTTTTCGGACAGGCCAGTATAGCGTCTCGCCGCGCGCTGACGAATCAACCGCCTATCGCGACCTCAGGAGTGTCGAGATCTCTTCAAACTTCATGTGACGGCTCCGATCAGACCTGCTCCGGAACGAACATTCGCAGGATCATCTCGACATGGCTCTTGATGTAGTCTTCCGAGAACGGATCCTGGCCGGTGGTCAGGCGGACTTGCGGTGCGAGGGCGTACGGGGTCGAGACCGCACCGATCAGAACGTAGAAGACATGGCTTGGCGGTCCTGGGGACGGACCGCCGTTCGCTTCGATCCCTTGGATCATGCCTTCGAGGAGCGCGCTCATGTGCCCGATGTGCTTCTCGACCAGCCATTCCAGTCGCTCGTTTGGACCGGTTCCCTCTTGGAGCATGAACCGGTGCAGCTCCGGGTGATCGGCCGCGAAGTGGACGAAGTCCGTGAGCAGCAAGCGGGCGGCCGTGCCGGCGTCCACACCGTCGAGGCCTTGGAGCCGAAAGGTGAGTCGGTCTCGCAGAAGCTCGAACAGCGCGTCGCCCGCCGCTTTCCAGAGCAGTTCTTTGGTCCCGAAGTGATAAGGGACGGCGGATTGGGCCGCGCCTGCCCGAGTCGCAATCTCTCCTGTCGAGACGCCGTCGAACCCCTTCTCTGCGAACTCGTCGATCGCGGCCTGCACGAGGCGCGCCCGGGTTTCGAGTGCTCGACGCTGGGGTCTTCGGGTCGAGGCGTGGGTCGGGCGGTGTCGGCGGCAACCCAGTGGACGACGGGCCCGGGGTTCGCATTCGAGACATCGAAGACATCCGAGACAGCGTGATCGTAGAGAACGACGTCGGCGTGGTCGCTCGAGATGGGACGCGACTCTCGGCCCGGGTCTTCCGCCCGGCGGCCGAAGGAAACTATCCGGTCATCATGGCTCTGACTGCCTACGGGAAGGATAGGGGGCCCGACGAGTATCCGCGGGCGAGTGAGTTCGGAGAGCTTCCCGGTTTCGAGCCCGGCACGATCGAGGTCAGCGAGTGGACTTCGTGGGAGGCGCCCGACCCGGCCACGTGGGTGCCCCTCGGCTACGCGGTGGTCTACTTGGACGTACGTGGCTACCACCTCTCCGAAGGCGATGCGAGCCTGCTCAGCCCGGAAGACGGCGAGGATTTCTACGACGCGATCGAATGGGTGGGCGCGCAAGCATGGAGCAGCGGCAACGTCGGCCTCATGGGCGTTTCGTATCTCGCAATCTCGCAGTGGGTCGCCGCGTCGGCCAACCCGCCGAGCCTGAAGGCCATCGTGCCCTGGGAGGGGCAGACAGACCCGTTGCGCGAAGTGCTCTACCACGGAGGCGTCCCCGAAACGGCATTCACCGAGTTCTGGATCAACCGCGTGAACACCCAGGCGAACACCCCACCGCTTCCGCCTTTCGCCCTGATCCAAGGGCTGCAGCCAGACTTCCAGTTGCTCAAGGGGGCCGTCCCACCAAGCGGCATTGCGCTCGACCAGGTCACCGTCCCGGCGTTGATCTGCGCAACCTGGTCGGACCACGGGTTGCACACGCGAGGCTCCTTCGAGGCCTACAAGCAGATCCAGTCCGAGCAGAAGTGGATCTTCAATCACGGGCGGGCGAAGTGGAACGTCTTCTACAGCGCACCTGCGATTGCCGCGCAGCAACAGTTCTTCGACCGCTTCCTCAAAGGCGAGGACAACGGCATGGACGAGGTGCAGGCGATCCGCATGGAAGTTCGCGAGAGCCTGGAAGAGTACGAGGTGCGGTATGAAGACGAAT
>JBATTM010000648.1:0-5355 GCA_049670545.1 Polyangiales bacterium | reverse complement strand
GACGCCGCCGCGGTTGACGCGTACTCCTCGAAATCCGAAGACGGCGGCGCTGTTCCTTCCGCGGTGGGTTCGGAGGGTGCCGGCGTTCGTACGTCCTCCACGCGAACTGCCCACCAGATCGCGACCGCGGCTGCGAGACCGACCGCAATCCCCATCCATGCTCCCTTGCGACTCGTGCGCTCGGGCAGCTCGGGCCACTCCGGGTCGGCCGCTTCGGACTCCTCGGATGCGTCCGGGGTTGCGATAGCCGCAGCAGGCAACGTCTCGGTTGGACCAAAGCCATGAAGCGTATGGTGCACGGCACGCCCCGAGGGCTCTCCATCCGGTTCGGCGCTCGGAGCGGACCACACGCCCCCATCCAGCGCATCGAGTTGATCCCGCATGGCGCTCATGGTTCGGGTTCGGAGCTCTGGATGCCGAATCAGCGCGTCCTTGAGGACCGGCACGAAAGCCTCCGGGAGCCCAGCAAAATCGATCGGATCGTTCCATACCGCGTGCAGGATTTCCTCGGAGGTCTCTCCTCCGAACGGACAGCGACCCGTCAAGCACTCATACCAGACGACTCCCACTCCCCAGACGTCGGTTTGAGGACCAATGTGTGCGCGGTCGTTGCTCACCTGCTCCGGCGCCATGTACTCGGGCGTGCCGACGATGAGGTCGTGGGTTCCGCTCGGGCCCCGCGACCCGAAGTCACGCAAGATTGCGGCCACCCCGAAATCGAGCAGCTTCGGGACTAGACGCCCATTGGAGTCCGCGCTCAGCATGATGTTCTCAGGCTTGAAGTCTCGGTGCACGATTCCCAGCTCGTGCGCTTTCTCTAGAGCGTCCATCAACGGCCGCAGTACGGCGCCTGTGTCCTCGCTCGAGAGCGGCCCCTGCGCGGTGAGCAACTCCCGAAGCGTGAAGCCCTCTATGAGCTCCATCACGAGGAACACGGTCTCTGGGTCGTCTTGGCCCATATCGAGGATATCGACGACGTTGGGATGATCGAGTTGGACCGTAGCCCGCGCTTCTTGAAGAAATCCCTCTCTCAGCTGGTCGAAATGAGGCAGCGTCGAATCCAGCACCTTCACCGCGACCTCGCGTTCCGTCCAGATGTGGGTGGCCTGATACACGGTGGCGACGCCGCCCACCCCGACCTCGCGGCCAAGGCGGTATTTGGCTCCTATCAAGCGGTCTCGCGGCGGAAGGGGGTCGGAGGAAGTCATGAGCATGGTCTGGCGCGGCCCGCCGCCCGCTGGCAGGCCGGTTGCTGGCCAGGCGAAACTTTGTGAGATCTCGGTCGCAAGCACAAGACGAAGTCCCCTCGGCCTTTTCTCGTTGTGAGGCCTCAAACAGTCCTCTGTCGCAAAGTGCCCCATTTCGTCCAGTACACTCGGAAGTTCGTCTAATCACCCCCCTCGCTCGTCTTCCAAGCATGAAGATTCGGGCTATCCTTCGCGGATCGACCGAAAACTTCTCATCTCATTGTTTGTGACCCTCGCGGCGGCTGGCTGCGCCGAGGACCCGTCCACGCAGGTCGTGGTCATGATGGACACCGACTACACGGTTCCCGCGGAAGTCGACCGCATCCGGGCACGGGTGTCCAAAGTCGTCGAGTCTGCTGGGCAGGAAACGGAGGTCGAGACGTGGCGTCGCACGTTCGAGTTGTCGGTGGAAGCGGCAGACGAGGCAGCCCCCCAAACGCTCCCGGCAACGTTTGGCATTCTTCCCGACGATGCCGATCTCGAGCGCGATATCGTCGTCGAACTCGATGCACTCTCGAAGGGGAGCGAACGTGTCTTGGTCTCACGCCGCGTCCGAACAGGATTCGTTCCCGGGCAAAGCCGGCTTCTCCGACTGGTCCTGTACCGCGCTTGCAGCGAGCTGATTTGTCGCGGTGACGAAACTTGTGGATGTGAGGGAGCCTCCTCGTGTGAATCGCCGTCGTGCGTCGACGAGAATGTGCCGCCCGCAGACCTCGAGCTCATCGACGATCCACGGGCTCTGCCACCTGACGCCGGCATCCCAATCGACCCAGGCGGACCTCCTGACGGTGGTGTCCCTCCCGACGGGGGGGCCGTTTGCGAGCCGCCGCTTGCCATATGCGGCGCGGACTGCGTGAACCTCCAGAGCAGTCCACAGTATTGCGGCGACTGCGACACCTCGTGCGCGAACGACTTCGACTGCCGAGGCGGGCAATGTGTCGATCCAGACGACTGCCGTATCAGCGGAGTTCAGTGCGCCGGGTTCACGTACTGTGACGAGATGAGCGGCGACTGCCTCGTGGGCTGCGACGATACGAAGCAGTGCACGGGCGACGGAGAGCTCTGCGATGAAGACGCTCACGAGTGCGTGTGCCCGGCGGAGCTCGAGCTGTGCGACGGCGGTTGCATCGATCCGCAGACCGATCCCAGCTTTTGCGGCGACTGCACGCGTTCTTGCGATGAGGGCGAGGTCTGCGCCGATGGGATCTGCCTCGATCCGGGGGACTGCCGCACCAACGCGATCGGGTGCACCGGGTTTACGTATTGCGATCCAGCGAGCGGCGAGTGCATCCGTGGTTGCGATGACGACGACCAATGTACCGGGGCCAACGAGACATGTGACTTACCCCTGCACGATTGTGTGTGTGCGAAGGGTTTTCACGCGTGCGGTGCATTGTGCGCGCCAGACACCGACGTGGATAGCTGCGGAAGCTCGTGCACCCCGTGCCCGGTGCCGCCCAACGGTACGGCGACATGCGTCAGCGGCGTGTGTGATTTCGTCTGCGACGAGCTGTTCTCCCCGTGCGACGACGCGTGTTGTCGATCGGGCTGTCCCCCTGGCGAGGTGCTGTTCAACGGAATCTGCGCGCGCGCGCACATCCGAACCGCGGATGCATCCGGAGACGTTGGGGAGTACAGCTCGGTCGCGCTCGACGACATCGGGAGTCCTCACATCAGTCACTACGCGCGCAACGGGAAAAACCTGAGGTACTCGACCGCATTGGGGAGCTCCCTCTGGATTACCCAGACGGTCACGGCGCAAGGGGACGTGGGCACGTACACTTCGCTAGCCTTCGACGAATCGTTCACGCTGCATTGCACGTACTACGATGAGAGTGACAAGGATCTGATGGTGGCGACGCGACTCGCGAACGGGTCTTGGGCGATACGAACGGTGGATAGCGAAGATGATGTCGGCAAGTACGCATCGCTCGCCTTTGACGATACGGGTGTCGCGCACGTCAGCTATCGAAGTGAGACCGACGACGCTCTTTTGATCGCGGTTCGGCAAGCCAACGGCTTTTGGGTGTCGCAACCGGTGGACGAGGACGGTGATGTCGGTGAGTACACCTCGTTGGCGTTTGACGACGCGGGCTTGGCGCACATCAGCTACTACAACAAGAGTGAAGAAGACCTGATGTACGCAAGCCAGCGGCCCGACGGATCATGGTTCGTCGAAACGGTGGACGAGGACGGCGACGTCGGAAAATACACGTCCTTGGCGTTTGATGGCTTCGGCGCACCCCACATCAGTTACTACGACGACGATACGAACACGCTACGCCATGCGGTCCGGCGCGCTCCATTCCCCTGGATCCTCGAAACCGTCGATAGCGATGGCAACGTAGGAAAGTACTCCTCGCTGGCGGTCGGTCCCTCGGGAATCGTCAGGATCGCGTACTACGACGAGAGCAATCGAGATCTGAAGTACGCGGTCGGCGCGCCGGGCGAAGCGTGGGACGTCGAAACGATCGATTCGATCGGTGACGTGGGTCGCTACACATCGATCGCCGTGGACGCCGCCGGTCGCACCCATATCAGCTATCGTGACGTGACTGGCGATGCCCTCAAGTACGCGCTCGTGGCCGCGCCCGAATAGACACCCCGCACTGCCGCTATTGCGGCATGGAAGGCGCCTGCATGTTTTGCATGCTCGACATGTCCGGCATCATCGTCGACTTGTAGCCTGGAGGGACCTTGAACGTATCTGGGGCGACCCGCTTGTCCTCGATGCGCATCACCTCGAGGCTGCTGCTCGCCCCGCGCTTGCTCTTCGAAACCATCTTCATGAAGAACCCGGGCTTGACGCCGTACGTCTCTTTTGCGAGGCGCGTCCATTCGCCGGTTGGGCTCGTCGCGCTCACGCTGCCCATCGAGAACGCCTGCTGCCATAGGGTAACTGGGTATCGGTCAGTCATCCAGACGTCGGAGATGTCTCCCGTATCCTTGTCTATGATCTGCACGTGACGTGTCGGTTGACCTGCGACCGTCTCGGTGCCTAGCTTTTTGACCTCGACGTTCGGTTTCGAGTTCCCGCCGCTCTGCTGTTGTTCCGCCATCTTGCGGATCATGCTCTTGGGCATGCCGATCGCTTGCTTCTTGCTGTGGTCCACGATGTAGTCGGACTTGCCTGTCGCGGGCTTGATGTACGAGGTTCGACTCGTGTTGCCGCGGCGACCTTTCGTCGTCGTGTCGATTCGCGTGTCACCCTTTTTCGACACGAAGATCGTGAAGTCCACGACCTCGTCTTTCGACTCTCCTGTCGCCTTCGCGTCGATCTCGCCCTCGAAGGCAGAGGCGGGTGTCGCCGTGAACATCACCCATCCAGACCCGAACACGGCGAGTGATGCCACCACCACCCGTGCCCATCCTGACAACGCTGCCTTCATCGCGCCTCCAACCCTCTTCGTCCGCCGATCGATTCTTGCCGTGTCCGCTCAGAGTGCATCGACACCAACTTCGGGGTCAATCGGGGCCCCACTCCCATTGTGGCGGCCTCTGCCTTGACCGAAAAATCAGTACAAGATCTGTGGAAGAGTACTGAGATTCGCCCCTGAAGGGCACAGATGTAGAGATTTAGTCTTGACAAACACCGACTGACGCGGCGTTCGCAAAGTTGCCTCGCGCGTTTCAGGTCTCCAGCCCACGGGCGTCCGGGGCCAATCAGTCCGCGGCGAAGCAGTAGAAGCGGCCCGAGCCGAATCGTTCGGCGAGACCCGCCTCGGTGCAGCTCACGGTGTCGTGGGCCGAGTTCCACGAGAGCCGATCGGGGCCTCCCGTGGTGACGCCGGGCGGGGCGATGTCGCTGTGTCCGACCTGGGCCACGTCGTCGGTGCTGGCCGATGTCCAGTCGCCGCACGTTCGTCCCTCGAAGACAGTACCGTCTTGGCGGCTCCCGGTGATGATGTCGTGTTCTGCCAAGGGAACGAGTTCACCATTCTCGTCGATGACCAGCCCTTCCTGATCGGGGTCTTCGGTGGTGAGCCAGAGCAGGCGCGGGATCTCGTTGTCGTGCAGGGAGTCGACGTCGGCCGCGACCTCTTGAAGCCGAGCGTTGTACCAGGGGCCCGCGCCGATCCGATCGCGTGCGTTTTCGGCGGAGGTACTC
>JBATTM010000647.1:0-2311 GCA_049670545.1 Polyangiales bacterium | reverse complement strand
GCTTCGTGCGCGCTCGGTCTCCAAATCTTCAGGCTCGTCCTCTTCCTCGACGTGAAGGTATTGCACCTCTTCCGGATCGACCTCGATCGTCGCCGGGTCGAGATCCTCACGAAGGAGAACTGTCTGGAACCGTACGACGTCATCGAGCAGACGCAGATTGCGCTCGAGCTCCGCCACCAAGTCACTGAAACCTATGTACTTCAAGTACACGAAGACGCCTCGACTGCTCTTGTGGATCGGGTACGCGAGCCTGCGCTTTCCCCAGTTGTCGAGCTTCGTCAGCGTACCGTCGAGCCGCCTGATCACGTCGCGAGCTCGGTCGATGACCTTCTCCGCGGCGTCGGTGCTGACGTCGGAACGAAGAATGTAAATCGTTTCGTATTCGCGGGCCAACCGTACGTGGGCCGCTGCTGCAGTCGCCATGAATCCTCCTGGTCAAATGGCCCCAGCACTGGGCCGGAGCGAGGAAGCGGGCGTTCTAGCGGATCTTCGTCCCCGCGCCAGGCGAGCTACGCCCCGTGGTGGCGGTTCATCGCTGCCCGTGTGCCCTCACGCACAGCGGTGTCCACCATCTCGGAGGCCCTCTCGAGGACATCACCGAGCTCTGCGCGTTCCAACGCGTTGAAATCACTCAACACGTAGCCGTCGGTGCGGCCCCCCTGGGGGCGTCCGATCCCAACCCGACAGCGATCGAAGTCCCCTCCGCCACAGTGCTCGACCATGGACCGGAGCCCGTTGTGGCCCGCGGTACCGCCACCCACTTTGAGCCGAGTGACGCCGAATGGCAGATCCAGCTCGTCGTGCACCACGAGCACGTTTGCGAGATCGACTCGAAAAAAACGCATCGCCTTCTGCACGGACTCCCCGCTGAGATTCATGTAAGTCAGCGGCTTGAGCAGGATCACGTCCTTGCCGCCCACGTCGACCTTGGTGAAGTCGCCCTTGAACTTGTCGCGGAATCCCGGCGCGTTCCAACGATGCGTCAGAGCGTCCACGACCATGAAGCCGACGTTGTGACGGTTTCCGGCGTACTTCGGTCCAGGGTTGCCGAGGCCCGCGATCAGGTGCGTGCTCACGGGGAATCGAACTTTCAGCTCGCCGGCTTGTCGCCGTCTGCCGCGGGCGCTGCAGCTTCATCCGTTCCGGCGGCCACCGCTCCGGGCGCTGCTGCAGTCTCTTCTTGTTCTTCTTCGATGACCTTACGCGGCTCGAGCACGATCGCCAGCGTGAGCTTGGGTCGGAGGGTGCACTCGACACCTTCGGGGAACTCGATGTCCTCGACCGAAATGGTGTCGTGGAGATTGAGCGAGGTCACATCTATATCGATTGAGACGGGAATCTTCGCTGGCGTCGTTCGTACCGGGAGGTGCCGGCGTGTCACGTTGAGAACGCCGCCTTGGACCACGCCCGCCGCACGCCCGAAGGTGTGGAGCGGGATGTCGATCTCGAGCGGCTTGTCCTCGAAGACCCGATACAAGTCGACGTGGATCAGCTCCTGCGTCACCGGGTCGGTGCTGACCTCCCGCGCCATCGCGAGCTCTTCTTTGCCACCGACGGTCACCTTGAAGACCACATTCCTGCCCCTTTCGCCACGAAGGGCTTTTTCAAGTTCGCTGGGGGACAGGGTCAGCGGCGTGGGTGGAAGACCCGGGCCATAAAAGACACCGGGGAGCTTTCCTTCTGCACGCAGCCGACGCGCTGGCCCCTTTCCGCGGCTCTCGCGGACCTCAGCCTGCAACGTCGTCGTTTCCATGGGTCAATTGCTCCGTCTTATACGAATAGCGAACTCACCGAGTCGCTGTGGTGGATACGTTTGATGGCCTCTCCTAGCAAACTTGCCACCGAAAGCACGCGAAACCGCCCGCTGGCCACCGCTTCGTCCCGAAGGGGTATGGTGTCGGTCACAATCACCTCTTCGAGGGGCGAATTCACGATTCTTTCGAGGGCCGGGCCTGAGAGCACCGGATGGGTCGCCGCCGCCAGAACGCGGGCGGCCCCCTTCTCCTTCAGAGCCCGGGCCGCGTTGGTCATGGTGCCTGCGGTGTCGATCATGTCGTCGAGAATCACGCACTCTCGACCGGCAACGTCGCCAATAACGTTCATGACTTCGCTGACGTTCTTCTCCTCGCGGCGTTTGTCGATGATCGCGAGATCGGCGTCGAGGCGCTTCGCGTACGCGCGGGTGCGCTCGACGCCACCAGCGTCGGGAGACACGAACACGGGCGGGGTTGGGAACCGAGGGCGCAGATGCTCCAAGAACGCGGGCAGTGCGTATAGATGGTCGAAGGGAACGTTGAAGAACCCCTGAATC
>JBATTM010000646.1:0-9788 GCA_049670545.1 Polyangiales bacterium | reverse complement strand
GTCTACGAGAAGGTCAAAGCGAAGCTCGCGTAGGCGCGCTTCACTTACCCCGCCCGAAGATCTTCGAACCCGGTGGCACCGACTTGGTGAGCCATACGTTCCCGCCGATCACGGAGCCCTTTCCGATGATCGTGTCGCCTCCGTGAATCGAAGCCCCTGCGTAGATCGTGACGTCGTCTTCGATGGTCGGATGACGTTTGCTGCCGCGGCCGGGCTCGAGATCGTCGCGTGACACGCTGAGCGCGCCGAGCGTGACCCCTTGATAGAGCTTCACGTTGTCACCGATCTCGGCCGTCGCACCGATGACCACACCGGTGCCATGGTCGATGAAGAAGCTCGCACCGATGTGAGCGCCGGGATTGATATCGATGCCGGTCTCACTATGGGCGTGTTCGGTGATAATCCGCGGGATCATCGGCACCCCGGCCACGTGAAGCTCGTGCGCGATGCGGTATGCGGTAATGGCTTCGATGCTTGGATAGCTGAACACCACTTCCTCGATCCCGGACGCTGCGGGGTCACCTTGGTACGCAGCCGCTACGTCTTTGTCGAGCGCTTCTCGAAGCGCAGGAATCCGCGCAAACAGTTGCAGCACAACCTCCTCGCTCCACCCCTCTGGCCGCTTGCCACCGAGGCGCCCCATGTTCTCCGCGTAGCGAATGGCGCGATCGATCTGCTCGACCAGGATGTCCTGCGCTGGGTAGACGTGCTCGCTGATCGCGTAACGAAGATTCGTCCGGTTGAGGGATCGCGTGCTGTAGAAACCCATATAGAGAATGGGCTTGATGTGGTGGAACGCCGTGATGACCGCGCGCTTGTTGGGAAGCGCCGCACTATCGAGGTTGTTGATCTCGCTGTCGCGATCGTACGACTGCGCGATGAGATCGATCACGTTCTCGAGGTCTTGATGACGCTTCGGCTTCTCTGCCGTCATGGCTGGTCTATGTGTAGCATGCGCGTCTCGTCAACCGCGAAAACGACGACTAGTCCTCGAGCCACCCCTGCTGCCGATAGAAAGCCACGGCGTCGGTGAGCGACTCACGCAGCCCACGATTCGTGTAGCCGAGCTCACGATGCGCCTTGCTGTGGGAGACTACGGCGTTGGAAACACTCGCACGAAGCATATCCGCAGTAATGAAGGGCTCCGTCTTGGTGATTGCACTTCCGGCGAGTGCGAACGGGAGCAGCCCCCACCCGACCCACAGTGGGAGCGCCCGGGTCGGCATCTTCCGACCCGTCAATTCGCCGTAGAGCGACACCATATCGAGAATCGGAATCACGTCGCCCGTGAGAAAGTAGCGCTCGCCGACACGACCCTTGTCTCCGGCCGCGATCATGCCCGTGGCGACATCTCGCACGTCGACGTAGTCGCTCAGGAGGTCGAGGAGAACCGGTACGCGACCGAAGTACATGTCGATCAGCGCCGCGCCGATCATCGACGGCTCGTAATCGTGAGGGCCGATCATCGATCCGGGGTTGACGATCGATGCGTCGAGGCCGCGGTTGCACGCGTCGAGTACGATCGTTTCCCCGATTGCCTTCGACCGGTGGTAGTCGCACTTCTCGTCGAGTGCGAGGGGACGTTCCTCCGTCAGGGGCTGTTCGAGAGGCTGTCGTTCGACGGCGTGATGGGAGCTCGTGTGCACGAGCCGCAGCCCACGGGCCAAGCATGCGTCGACGACGTTTCGGGTGCCGTCGACATTGATCGAAAACATCAGCGGATCCTTCTTGGGGCTGAGATCGATCTTGGCAGCCAGGTGATATACGCGATCGACGCCCTCGGCGGCCTGCGCGACATCGAGGGGGTCGAGGACCGAACCCGATCGAAAATCGACGTCGAGCCCCTCGAGGGACTGCGCGCGTTGGCCCGGTTCGAGAACACGAACCTGATGTTGACTCTCGAGAAGGTGGCGCACGAGGACGTTGCCGAGACGACCACCACCGCCGGTGACTAGGGTAAGCACGCGGCGGAGTGAAACACGTTATTCAGGTGTGCTCAACCCGCCCCTGCGATCGCAAAGACGCGGCCGACGAGCCGCTGAGCGTCTTTCTGGATCGACGCGAGGTGCTCTCGCCCCACGAAGCTCTCCGCGTAGATCTTGTAGACGTCTTCAGTGCCCGATGGACGCGCGGCGAACCAGCCCGCGGCGCTGGAAACCTTGAGACCCCCGATTGGCGCGTCGTTGTGCGGGGCTCGAGTCAACACCTCCCGCACCGGGTCACCCGCCAACTCGTCGGCATCAAGGTCGGACGCCGCCATCGCCTTGAGTGCGGCCTTCTCGGCAGGAGTCGCTGGCGCGTCGATACGTTCGTAGACCGGGCTTCCGTACTCTCGCGTGAGCGCTCGGTACCGCTCCCCTGGGTCCTCTCCCGTCACAGCTGTGATCTCTGCGGCCAAAAGATTGAGAAGAATCCCGTCCTTGTCGGTCGTCCACACCTGGCCATTCTTTCGCAAGAACGAAGCGCCTGCGCTCTCCTCACCACCGAAACCGAATGAGCCGTCGATCAGGCCTTCGACGAACCACTTGAACCCTACCGGAACTTCGGCGAGCTCTCGCCCGAGGCCTTTCGCGACCCGATCGATCATTGCGCTGCTGACCAGCGTCTTGCCAACCGCGGCCTTCGCGCCCCAGGTACGGTTCGTAAACAGATAGTGGATCGCGACGCTCAGATAGTGATTGGGATTCAGCAGCCCCCAGCTCTGTGTCACGATGCCGTGGCGGTCGAAGTCGGTGTCATTCGCGAACGCGATGTCGTATTGGTCGCGCCGTTTCACCAGGCCTGCCATCGCGTACGGCGAGGAGCAGTCCATGCGGATCTTACCGTCATGGTCGACCGTCATGAACGAGAACGTGGGATCCACGACGGGGTTGACGACGTCGAGTCGCAGGCCGTACCGCTCCGCGATGCGGGGCCAGTATGCGACGCCTGCACCTCCCATGGGATCGGCACCGATGCGCAGCCCCGCGTTCGCCACCACGTCCAAGTCGAGGGCGGAACCGAGCGCCTCGACGTAGGGGGTGAGGAAGTCGTATTCGTGGGTTGACGATGCTTGAAGTGCCTCGGCGTACGCCGTTCGACGGACGCCGCGGAGCCCTGCGACCAACAGCTGATTCGCGCGGCTCTCGATCCAAGTGGTCACATCGGTGTCGGCAGGTCCCCCGTGAGGTGGGTTGTATTTGAATCCTCCATCCTCGGGCGGGTTGTGGGACGGCGTGACCACGATCCCATCGGCTTCGCCCGAATTCGCGCGGTTGTGTTCGAGAATCGCGAAGGACACGGCGGGCGTGGGTGTAAAATGCCCTTCGCGAGCCGCACAAACCTCGACGCCGTTGGCAGCCAGCACCTCGAGTGCCGTCCTCGCGGCAGGCGCAGACAAAGCGTGCGTGTCGACGCCCATGAACAGCGGGCCGTCGATTCCCTCGGCGACGCGGTAGTCGCAAATCGCCTGGGTCGTGGCAAGGATGTGCGCTTCATTGAAGCTCCCCCGAAACGACGAACCCCGATGACCTGATGTACCGAAACTGACCCGTTCGCTCGGGTCGCCTGGGTCAGGCTGGCGATCAAAGTAGGCCCCGAGGAGCGCGTCGACATCGACGAGCATCTCCGCGGGAGCGGGTTGTCCTGCCAGCGGGTGCCCGGGCATCGACTGCGCTTAGTTGGTTCCCTCGCCGATCTGCTCGGCAAGGTAGCTCTCTTTTCCGACCGCCTCGACCAGGTGGAGCTGTGCCTCCAACCAATCGATCCCGTCTTCTTCCTCCTGAAGAATTCCCTCGAGCAGCTCGCGTGTCCCGTTGTCACCTTTGTCGCGAGCGATCGCGATTCCGTCGTTGAGCCGTTTCACGGCTTCGAGTTCGAGGTCGAGGTCGAGCCTGTGTTGCTCGATCGGATCTTCACCCACCTTCACAGGGAAGTATCGCTGCATGTTCGGTACGCCGTCGAGGTAGAGGATGCGCGCAATGACGGCATCCGCATGCTTCATCTCTTCGATGGACTCCTCACGCTTCTTGTTGGAGAGCACGTGGAATCCCCAGTCCTCGCACATCTTGTGGTGGATGAAGTACTGATTGATCGCGGTAAGCTCGGAAGTGAGCACCTGATTCAGCACCTCGATGACGTCTTTGTTGCCCTGCATGTTCGTTCCTTGATGCGAGCATAGGTACGCCCCGACACTGGGGCAAACCCAACGAGTGAAGTTGAAAGCCGATATCAACTCAGGATCGAGTGTGCGCGCGTGCGGTCGTCTCACTGCCATCCTGCGACTCGATCAAACGATCGATCATCGGACGGCATCCACCGCAGGCACCACCTGCTCCACATGCCTCCCGGACGTCGCTTCCGCTTCGCGCGCCTTCGGCAACACAGCGTCGTATCGTCGCGTCGTTCACGGCATGGCAGTGACACACAAGCATGGCTTTCTTTATACGTCCTGGAAGTTGAAAATCAAATTCAATATCGACAAGGACGAAATTGGCAATGCTTTCAACGAAGTAACCCGCTATTCGGCTGCGTACTCGGGAAGCTCGGCGGACTGCGCCGGCGAAGTGAGGTCGCCTGGGTCGAGGGCCGACAGCCCTGCTTCGCGAAGCAATGCGAGGTCGGCTTCGTGGTCCGGGTTGCCGGTGGTGAGAAGCTTGTCGCCGAAGAAGATGCTGTTGGCGCCCGCCATGAAGCACAACAACTGTGCCTCTCGGTTGAGCGCACTGCGACCGGCCGACAGGCGAACGCGCGCGTTCGGAATCATGATCCGCGCAACCGCGCAAAGACGAACCATCTCGAGCGAGTTGACCGGGGCTTCGTCGGCAAGGGGCGTTCCCTCGACCCGAACCAACGCGTTGATCGGGACGCTCTCGGGTTGAGGTGACAAGTTCGCAAGGGTGACGAGCATCCCCATCCGATCGTGAATCCCTTCGCCCATCCCGATGATGCCGCCGGCGCACACGGAGATCCCTGCTTGCGCCACGCGTTGAATGGTCTCGAGGCGGTCACTGTACGTGCGCGTCGTGATGATCTCGCCGTAGAACTCCTCGGAGGTATCGAGATTGTGGTTGTAGGCCGTGAGACCCGCATCCTTGAGTTGCTCGGTCTGCTCATCGTCCAGCATTCCGAGGGTGGCGCACGCCTCGAGCCCCAGCTCGCGAACCCCGCGAACCATGTCCAGCACCCGAGAGAACTGCGCGCTGCCCTTCTTCGGACTCCGCCACGCGGCGCCCATGCAGAAACGACTCGCACCGGCCTCTTTCGCCTGCCGGGCCTTCGCGAGTACTTCGTCGACGTCCATCAGCCGTTCCGCCTCGAGGCCCGTGTCGTAGCGAGCGCTCTGCGGACAGTAGGCGCAGTCTTCGGGGCACGCGCCGGTCTTGATCGACAGAAGCGTGCACAACTGCACGGAGTCGGGCGGTTGGTGCGCGCGATGCACCTGCTGTGCTCGAAAAAGCAGTTCCGTGAGGGGAAGGTCGTAGATCTCTCGGGCTTCGTCCCGGGTCCATTGTCGTGCTTCGGTCATCTCGGGCGATCTCTTAGCCCCTGCGCGCGTACGGACGCAAGGTGAGGGTCCTCTCCTGCGATCACCGCCTTGAAAGCGCGCAAACGGCCGCGTAGGGTCCGGTCACCTTGTCCGAAGGCATTGATTCAGCGCTCGCCTCCGTGGCGCCCGTCGCCCCGGCGGAGGCATTCAGAACGCTTCCGATGAGTGCCGTTCCACCCTTGACCTGGCTAAGCGTAGCGGGCTGCGCGGGTGATTTGTTCATCAGCCGGGTCGTGCTTCGGTCCTGGGCCGATGTTCTCTCACGGGACGCGTTTCTAGAGCTGGATCGTTGGGGCGCGTTCTCCCAAAACCTTGCTGCGGTCAGCGCTCTCGTCGCGCTCGGGTTCTGCCTCGCCGCATATGCACCACGACGGAGCGGGCTCCCTCTTTCGGCGCGCGTCGGGATTATGGGATTCGGCTGGGCGTTCGTCCCCATCGTGACGCTGATGACCTTTCTGCCGCTGGCATGGACGCGAGTCGAACTCGTCCTGGTCGTCGCATGTCTCGCGCACGCGCTCATCTTTCTGGTCATCCTGGCGGGGATCCAATGGCGATCCACCAAAGCGGTGTCGATCGCGCTTGCGCTCTTGCTGATCACATACCTGAGCGGAATTCTCTCGCTGGCAGTGACGATCATGGGCGGCCGTGCACTGTGGGAACACACCGAGCGCCTCAGCTTCGCGTTCCGCTGGTCCGGGGAGCTCGCCTTCTTGGCCATTCCGATCGCCTTGGCGTTCGCGCTCCGCCTCAATTGGCGACGACCCCGCGGATGGCTCGCGTTGGTCGTCTCGACGGTAACGGTCATGGCGGTCAGCCTCGCGATCATCGCCTGGGGAGGCGCGGTCGGCGACGAGTTTCCCAACCTCTTCTATGGTGCATTTCGGCTTGACCTCTTTGCGGAGTACGGCGCCATGGCTTGGTATGCGATTCCACTCGGCATTTTCGCCGCGGTCGGCGTCGCCAGCGTGTTGTCAGAAGACCCCGCGCAGCGACAGCTCGGCGCCGCGCTACTTCTTCTGCTCTGTTCGGGGTACGCGCCTCGAACGCCATTGTCGCTGCTGACGTCGGTACTCGCGGTCGCGCTCGTCTCACGTGTCGCGCTCGCTCAGGACCAAGTGCGAACCTAGCGAAGCTTGGCTACCGCTTCGCCCATCCGTTTCAGGCCTTCGCGGATCATGTCGTTGGACGCGGCATACGAGATCCGCACGAAACCCGGAGCGCCGAACGCAGTTCCGGGGACGACCGCGCAACGGGCTTCCTCGAGCAGATAGCTCGCGACGTCGATGTCGGTCTCGAGGGTTTTCCCTCCCCCGCTTCGGCCGATGAGCCCCTGCACGCTGGCGAACGCGTAGAACGCACCTTCGGGCAGCCGACAGGACATCCCATCGATCGCATTGACTCCGTCGATGATGATGCTTCGGCGCTCTTCGAACGCCTTGCGCATCTCTTCCATCGGCCCCCACGGCCCCGTCAGCGCAGCGATGGCCGCGTACTGCGACACGCCTGCCGGGTTGGTCGTCGATTGGCCCTGAATCTTGTCGCACGCTTGCGCGACGTACTTCGGCCCGAGCATCCAGCCGATACGCCAGCCGGTCATCGCAAAGGTCTTGCTGACGCCATCCACGATGATGATACGGTCGCGAAGCTCAGGCGCGACTTCGAGAATCGATTTCTGCTCGAAGTCGCCGTACACGAGCTGGCCGTAGATCTCGTCGACGATGATCCAAAAATCGTGCTCGGCGGCCACGTCCGCAAGCGCGCGAAGGTCGTCCGCGGAATACGCAGCGCCTGTCGGGTTCGACGGAGAGCAAAGCAGCAACGCCTTGGTCTTGGAGGTCACCGCCGCGCGAAGTGTATCGGGCGACATCCGGAAGCCCTCGGCCTCGGAGGTCTGCACGATCACCGGGTTCGCCCCCACGAGTCGTACCTGCTCGGGGTAGCTCACCCAGTACGGCGCAGGAATCAAGATCTCATCGCCCTCGTCGTAGAGTGCGAGCGCCAGGTTGAAGAGCGTATGCTTGGCACCGATCGAGACGACGACATCGGCTGGATCGTGAGACACGCCACCGCGACGCGCAGCAGAGGTCTTGCAAATGGCTTCGCGCAGCTCGATGATGCCGCGGGCCGCCGTATACCGAGTGGCCCCGTCGTCGATTGACTTCTTGGCAGCCTCACGAATGTGCGCGGGCGTATCGAAGTCTGGCTCCCCGACACTGAAGGAAAGGACATCGATGCCTTGCGCCTTGAGCTCGCGCGCGCGCTGAGCAACGGCGACGGTGGCGGAAGGCTTGACGGCACTAAGCCGCTCGGCGACTGGGATGCTCTCGCTCATTCGGCGCAGATAACACCGAACCCCGGAGGGTTCAACGGGCGGTGGTCGGATTGGCGGCGAGGTAACGGAGGTCGCGTTCGAGGTCCTCGATTCCGTCGTTGTTGGCGCGGTAGTAACCCCGGACCCGTGCGCGGTCGTCGAGCAGAACGAAGTGATTCGAATGCATGACCTCTTCGGTGCCCGGCGAACCGTCACCCTCCGCGAGGCCGACTTTGAAGCCGTCTTGAACGACCGTGCGAATCGTTTCTTCGTCCCCGGTGATGAAACGCCAGTTCGCCTCGGAGAGTTCATTGTCGGTCATGTAAGCCTTGAGGACCTTGGGCGTATCGTTTCGGGGGTCGACGCTCACCGACAGGAACTCTGCATTCGGCACGTCGGACAGCCGTGTCTGCAAGCCCTCCATGTGTGCGGTGAGTCGAGGGCAGCTCGAACGGCAATGGGTGAATACGAAGTCTGCGACCCACAGCCGTCCGTCGAGTGCGCCCCGTGAAAAGGCCTTGCCGTCCTGATCGATCAGAGAAAACGCAGGAATCTCGCTGAGAATCGGTGGGGGCTCGGTCTTCTTCGTACACCCCGCCACGATGAGCAGGCCCACGATCAGGAGTCGCGACCTAGAGCGCATCGATGATGAGGGCTGTGAAAAGCACCGTGAGATAGAGCAGCGAGGCGACGAAGAACTTCTTCGCCCAGACCTTCGCGTCCGGCGCCCAAAACCCTCGAAGCGATTCGGCGAAGAAGAGGCCGCCGGCGACGAGCGCCGTGACAAAGTAGAGCGCACCGGCGAGGCCGAAAGGCACGAGGAGCAGGGAAACCCCCCACAGCGCCGCGCTGTAGACGGCCGATTGGACCTTCGCGGACTGGACCCCTTGGACCGACGGCAGCACTCTGAACCCAGCGCGTTCGTAGTCTTCTTGTCGAAAGATCGAGATCGCGATGAAGTGCGGAATTTGCCACAGGAACATGATGCCAAAGAGGACGATGCCCGGTGCCTCGATCGAGCCGGTCACGGCGGTCCATCCCATGAGCGGTGGAAGGGCACCTGGGATCGCACCCACGAAAAGGGCCGCGGGCGTCCATGCCTTCATGGGCGTGTACACCGCCACGTAGCTCAGAAGCGCAATGAGGCCGAGAAGGCCCGTCATCGGGTTCACGGCTTGCCAAAGAACGGGCACCGAGACCAGGCCCATCACCACGCCGAGGACCAGCGCCCATGAGGGCTGCAGACGGCCGTCCGGGAGAGGGCGATTCGCGGTCCGCGCCATGAGCCGGTCGCTGTCGCGCTCGAGATAGCAATTGAGGGCGTTGGCCGCACCGACCACCATCGCGGTGGTCAAGAGCATGACGGCCGTCGACGCAAGGTCGAGCGAGCCCGGCGCCATCCACATGCCCCCCGCCGCCGTGATGAGCACCATCATCGTGATGCGAGGCTTGGTGAGCGCGATGAGATCGCGCACCGTGAGCATGGCGGTGGCTGGTCGAGTAACGGCGGTCATGGTGGGTAGCGCCCCGAACGGTCGCCCACTCTGACGCCACGCCCAAAGCTGGTCAAGCTCCGTCCGGGGGAGGTAGGGCCGAGCCTGGATCGGGTCAAGAACCGGGGCCGAAAGAGGCCCATAGGGCCATCGCACCGGCCAGTGCGAGCGCGATACCAATTCCGAAGACCAGCCAGGAGCCGCGGGCGCGGGCGCGTGGACCTCGTGCCACCGGAGGTGGAGGTTCGAACGAGCTCACCACCGGGGGTGCGGGGATCGGCGTCGGGAGACTCACGGCGCCGGAGGGTTCCGCGCTTTCTCGTGCATGCACGGCACCGTCGAGCGCGAGCGCAAACTCCGCCGCGGACGCAAACCGCTCCGTCGGCTCCTTCGCGAGCGCGCGCATCACGGCTGCTTCGAGCCCGGGCGGGAACTCGACCCCTGGACGGCGCTCTGA
>JBATTM010000645.1:0-9837 GCA_049670545.1 Polyangiales bacterium | reverse complement strand
TCCCGGCCGGGCCCGCGCTCCCGTCAGCCGCACGTCTGGCACGGCCAATCGCGGCGCGACGGCGCCAAGCCGATCCCGAGGAGCTTCGGGCTCTCGGACCCTTGGGTCGCGTCCAAGCTTCGGCGCGTCTCGATCTGGAGCCTTGGGGCGATCGGGAGGATTCGGCGGCCGAAGTCCGTCCATGGGCCGATCGGGTTCAATGGGTCGATCTTTCGGGGGTTTAGGGGGTGGCAGGTCCACCTCGTCCGCCCGAAGCCGCTGATCCCGCCGTCGACTCTTTGCTGTTGCGTTGGGGCGGTGTAACCCTACTTAGGGGAAGTACTCCTTACCCCGAAGGATCACTTCGTGCACCGCCGCTACAGAGAGCCGGTCTTCATCGCCTTTACGCTGGCGCTGATAGCATCGATTTCCTTGCATCTTCCTGTCTATGAGGTGCTCGGGAAGCTTGCCGATCATCTGCGCGAGATCGCAGAAGAGGAGCGCCGGAACGCGCCCGAGCCCGTCGAGGTGGAGTTCGACGTGGCCGAGAGTGCCACCGCGCAGGCGCCGAACCGGCGGAAGCGTCCCAATCGCAAGCGGCAGGCCAAGCCACAGTCGAAGCCGCAGCAGACGGCCCAGGTGCAGCCACAACCGCAGCAGCAGCAACCACAGCGTCCGCCAGAGCCGCTCAATCGTCAGGCTGTGCAACAGCGGAGCCAGGATCCCGACGTGCCGCCTCCGCCGGACGCTCGCTTCATCGCGGAGCAGAATCAGCGCGTCGAGGAAGAGACTGTCGCCAAGGTTCGGAACTACCAACGAGACGATCAGGAAACCTCGGTAGGGGAACAGCAGAAGCTCGCGACCACGCTCGAAGAGGAGGGGAACTCCCAGGAAGAGAAGATCGCAGACGCGCGTGAGAAGGAAGGAAGCGAAGCACGGACTGCGACGGAGGAAGAGGCAAACAAAGAGCGCCCTGATCGCGCGATCGACGCCGACCCCATCAAGGCGGAACGGGTCGCCAGCGAGTCACCGAACGGGCGCCGTGCGGCCACCACCGGGGACCGCGCGGGGCTGCAGGACGACAAAACGATCACGATTACAGATGCAGCCGGAACGTTCACGATCAGTCGCCCGAGTCGTGCGGGGCAGGGTGGCGGTAAGCGCGCCACCGGGCGTGGGCCGGGCACGGATCTCACCTGGTCGAAGTTCGAGGCCGCGGTCGGCTCGGACAAACTTCGGCAGGATCGGCAGGCTCGCATCGCCGAGCACAAGTCGTCGCAAACCGGCATCTCACGTGAGAAGAGTTGGAACGAGTTCCGCGCGGCGATCGAGAACTTCACGCCCGCCGTCAAACCCGGATCGCAAACCGCTCTCAATGCGGCGGCCTCACCGTTCGCGAACTACATCGCCGCCGTCCATCGGCGGATTCATCGGGAGTTCGCCGACCGTTTTCTTCGGAACCTCCCCATGTTCGCGGGCAGCCCGTATTCGGATCCGAACCTCATGACCGAACTCGAGATCGTCCTCAACCGCGATGGATCGGTGCACCGCGTGGGCGTCGCCAAGTCGAGTGGCCTTCTCCCGTTCGACTTCGGTGCTTTCAACTCGGTCCTTCGCGGGCAACCGTATCCCCCGGCCCCAGACTCGATTCTGAGCGGTGATGGGCGCGCATACATTCACTGGGGCTTCTACAAGAATCACCGGCAATGCGGCACGTTCAACGCCGAACCGTACATCCTGCCCAACCCTCCAGGGACGCCAGCGCGTCGTGATGGTCTGACGGATGCGCCCGACTGGAATACCGTGGTCCCGAGCGGTTCGACACCCACCTGGGGGACGCAGGACGAGCGCAACGAGTCCGAGGACCCGGAAGAAGAGCGGCCGCGGCAGAACAAGTCGCCCCCGGCCGAGCCGAAAGACGAAGAGGACGCGCCCAAAGTACCGCCTGCGCCACGCGGTTCTGCCGTCGGATGACGCCTGCGGAGCTCACCGACGCGCTTCGCGCAGAGTCGAGCGCGGCGGGGTTCGCCAAGTTTGGAGTCGCCGAGGCGACAGCGCTCGAGCCGGAAGGCGAGCAGCTGGATGCGTGGTTGGCGGCAGGCCACCAGGGGCAGATGGCCTGGATGGATCGGACCGCCGACGTCCGCAAAGATCCCCGCCACGCGAACATGCTGAGCGGTGCTCGAAGCGTGATCGTGCTCGCTGCACCCTATCCGAGGCACGACCCTGATGCCGGGCCCGGGCCCGCACGAGTCGCCAAGTACGCGCTCGGCCGGGACTACCACAACGTTCTCACCAAGAAGGCACGGCGACTTCACCGCGTGCTTCACGATGCCGGCCACGTCACCCGCATCGCGGTCGATTCCAAGCCCGTGTTCGAGCGCGCATGGGCTGAGCGCGCCGGCATCGGGTTCGTGGGCAAGAACTGTTGTCTCATCGTCCCAGGGCTGGGATCGCACGTATTCTTGGTCTGCCTCGTCACGACCGCGAAGCTATCCCCCGATACGCCGACCGCCCGAAAATGCGGCTCGTGCACGCTTTGCCTCGATGCGTGCCCGACCCGAGCGTTTACGGGACCAAGGCGTCTCGACGCGACGAAGTGCGTGTCTTACCTGACGATCGAACACAGGGGTCCCATTCCAGAAGCACACCGTGAGGGTCTCGGCCCCTGGCTGTTTGGCTGCGACGTGTGCCAGGACGTGTGCCCGTACAACCAGACGACGGCGAGTTCGACACCGCCCCTCGAGGCGTTCTCGCCGGGCGCCCGGTGGGAGGGTCTCGCAGCAGAAGACTTTCTTCGCATGGACGAGACTTCGTTTCAGCAGTGGGCCCGCGGGTCGCCGCTAAAACGCGCAACGCGTGAGGGTTTGGCGCGTAACTCCGCGTTGGTACTCGGAAATCGCGGGCAGCGAACGCATCTGCACGTGCTGGAGAATGCCGCGCGCGACCATGAATCCGAGGTGGTTCGCGAAGCGGCCCATTGGGCTACGACGACTCTTCGGGCTCGTCTTGCGCGGTCAGAATAGCTTCGAGGGCTTCGAGGACGGGTTCGATGCCCTCGCGCGTGGCCGAACTCAGGCCGAACACCTGCAGACCTCGGCTTTCGAGCTCACGCTGGATAGTGTCGAATGCGTCCCGGGCCTCCGGAAGGTCGAGCTTGCTCACCGCGACGATCATGGGTCGTTCGAGGAGGCGCGCATCGAAATGGGTGATCTCTTGCATGAGCGCGTCGAAATCGGCCACCGGATCCCGCGAAGGGTCCGGGTCGACGCTCAGCATGTGCAGGAGCACCCGCGTGCGCTCTACGTGTTTCAGGAATCGAAGCCCGAGGCCCGCGCCCTCCGCTGCGCCCTCGATGATGCCCGGAATGTCGGCGATCACGAATGACCGGTCGAGGCCGAGGGAGACGACGCCGAGGTTCGGGACGAGGGTCGTGAACGGGTAGTCGGCGACCTTGGGACGAGCCTTCGAGATGGTCGCGATGAAGGTGCTCTTGCCCACGTTCGGAAAGCCCACGATGCCCACGTCTGCGAGCAGCTTGAGCTCGAGCCTGATCAGCTTGTGTTCGCCGGGTGTTCCGGGTTCGGATCGACGCGGGGCGCGATCGTGGGGCGTGGCGAACCTCATGTTGCCGCGGCCGCCTCGGCCACCTTCGACCACGCGAAAGGTCGCTCCGGTCTCGCTGAGGTCTGCAAGCAGCGCGCCGGTTTCGTGATCATAGATCTGCGTGCCGATTGGGATCTGGATTCGGACGTCCTCGCCCGCCTTCCCAAACTGGTCCTTGCCGCGGCCGTCTTCCCCGCGGTTTGCCCGCACCACCTTCCGAAATCGAAGGTCGAGGAGCGTCGTCATGCGGCTGTGCGCCTCGAGAATGACACTCCCCCCACGGCCGCCGTCGCCGCCCGACGGGCCTCCCAGAGGCACGAATTTCTCCCGACGAAAGGCGACTGCGCCATTGCCTCCATCGCCTCCGGCGATATCGATCGTCACCTCGTCGACGAAATCCACGGTCGTCCCCTACGTTGCTCGGTTTCAGCGGGCAACCGACTTGGTGCTCGAAGAAATTCTTGGGATGCGTACACTACACCCACGCCTAGGCTGCCGCCCGTTGCAGACCCTATGCCCCAAGAAGCCAAATTTCTCCAAGCTTTGGCGTCTAGAAGCTTGGAAACAATACGTTTAACCGAATCTCTGAGCATTGACCCGGAGAACTCGGACGTGCGCGTTGCGCTCTCTGACCACCTCACGCGACTTCGTGATTCGGCGCAGGAGCTTGGTCTGTCGCATCTCGGGCGCGCCGTCGCGGAGGCTCTGGAGCGACTCGAGCGCGAATCCTTCGACCCTGAGGCGGTGCGGGCGATACGTTTGCTCGCCTGGCGGTACGAGGACCTCGCGGCGATGCATGCCTCAGGGACGCGTCCGATCAGCGCCGAGACCCAACCTCCGGTTTGGCAGGCGATTTCGGATCTCCGCGCCGTCAACCAAGCGCGTTCCCGGAGTGAGGTGCGACTCGACGACGCGACGGCCGTGCCCCTACTGACCCTGGGCGCCCCGGAGGGGTCGGATCCGCCCGAAGTCGCCGTCAGTCTCAAGGGCCGCCAGGTGCTCGTCGTCGATGACGAGCCTGAAACTCGATGGTTCTATGTGGGGGTTCTCCGGGAGGCGGGCGCGCGTGTGGCCGAGGCCAGTGATGGCCTGCAGGCGCTCGAGGCCTCGAGGGAAGACCCCCCGGACCTCATTCTGTCGGACATCGTCATGCCTGGCCTCGACGGGCTTGCGCTTTGCGCGTCGATTCGTCGCGAACCGATTCTCGACGGCACCCCGATGATCCTGGTGTCCTGGCGTGGGGACCTGCGGCGCCGGATCCAGGAGCTTCGCAAGGAGCTGCCAGCGCGGCAGATTCGCGCGCGCATCGCGCAGGTGCTCGAACCCATCGAACGCTTTGAGACCGCACTGCAAGGTGGGGAGGAGGCGCGCGGAGAGCTTCAAGACGTGGGACTCGCCGCGCTCTTGCGGATGATCCGTCGGCGGCGGCCCGATGTGCGCCTGGTCCTGCAGGACACGCTGAACCTTTTCGAGATCGAGTTTCGCGACGGCAACCCGGTCGAGGTGACGTGCCCCACGGTAGACGGCAGTGTCACGGAGGGGCGGGGCGCCCTTCCGAGTCTCGCAGGCATGAATACCGGTCGGTTCGTGGTGGCGCCTCCCTTGGACGAGGCGACGGCCCTCGGGCCTCATCTCGGCGCAGAGTTGGAGACCGCCATGCGGAACCTCGGCTCGATGCTCGAGACCCTTGCCGAGGACCCGAACTGCCGAGTGGCGTTCGACGAAACCCTACTCGACGCGTACCTGCGCCACGCCCCGGATCAGGTTCGGCAGATGATCGCGAGGCTGTGCGCCGGGAGTTCGCCATGCGACGTATGGGAGTCGGAGGAGGGTTCGCGCGCCGCGTTGGATGCGCTATTGATCACGTTGGCCCGTCAGGGCGTGGTGACCGACGTGTTCGCGGCCCCATCTGATCGGCCGGCGGAGGAAGTTCGAACCCCCATGAACCGAAGACGATGGAGTGACGGCACGGCCGACCTCAGCGATCGAGAAAACCTACGGGCCAACTCGGCGGTACTCATGCACCAGGAGCCCGTCAATCAGGTCTCTCGCTGGAACGAGGTGATCTGGCGGCGGGCGTATCCCAACGGCCACGGAGTTGAGCCGGGTTCGAGCTTTGCCCTGCAGCGTGGCTTCGTCACGCAGCTATTGGGCTGGGGGTTCGCTGCGGTTTTTTTGGGTACGATCACGTTTCTTGGGCTTCGAGGGGCGGGCATGTTCGCGGCTTCCACGCCACCGGAGCCGACGGAGGTTGCGTTGGAGGCCCCGGCCGCCGTGGAGCCATCGGCGATGGAAGCCCCCTCGGGGCTCTCGGCCTATTCAGGCACTCTTCGACGGGGTGTCGATGAGTCGCTGGTCGCGGATGGCGGGCAGGGGGCGCTCGAGCTGATCGGCCCGGCCGAGGTCGTGGTCGAGGTCGACGGCATCGAACGGGGTTCGCTTCCCGTGACGCTGGCAGTCGACGAGGGAAGGCACGTCGTGCGGTACCGCGCCGGAAGGGTGTCGGGCGCGCGGTTCTACTATGTAAAACGCGGGACTACGCGGACGTTGCAGGTGTCGCGCGCGCCGGGTGGTTTTGTTGACGCTCGTTGAACACGCGTGATACCGGCAACGAGGTTCAGGGGGCGACAATCGTGGGCCGAAACCACGCGAACGCGCCCCGACGGGGAGTACGAATGCGACTGTTGGTGATGGTGATGGCGACTCTCCTGTCGGTGATTGCTTGCACACGCGAGGGTGCCGACCCGGATCTGTTCGCGGGACTGGACGAACACCTCAACCTGGTCGACTTGCTGCACCTCGCGGAGGTCGAAGACGGGGGTTGGTACGTCGACCTCGGGACCCCCGCGCAGGCCAAGTTCACGGGGGGGGACTGGCGCAGTGGCTGGGTCGGCAACGGAGTGGATGGCGACACGACGTTCGCGCACGCGGGGATCCGCGGGCGGGTGTATTTCAATGCCGACAAGTCCGAATCGCTCGTCGCACGGATCCGGCTTCGCCCACTCGGGACCCACGCGCTCACGCCGTATCTCAACAACGCGCAGCTGAAGTCACTGCACTTGGCGGACGGCGATGGGTTCGCGGAGTACGACATCCCGCTTCCGAAGGAGCACGTTCGTGCTGGGGAGAACTACCTTCTGCTCA
The DNA here is from genome assembly GCA_049670545.1 of Polyangiales bacterium. Classification (GTDB taxonomy): domain Bacteria; phylum Myxococcota_A; class Polyangia; order Polyangiales; family Houyiibacteriaceae; genus SG8-38. The sequence goes on along the minus strand of JBATTM010000645.1, from coordinate 3,108 downwards.
CGTTCGGGGGCACCGTCCCGGTTGAAGGCGAGGACGTCGCGGTCGCCGTCGATTCGATTTGGGTCCGACCCGCGGGGCAAGCCGCGAAGCCAAGTCGACAGGCGCCGAGTTACGAAGGGATGGTCGCGAACGTTCGGCTCGGGGATCAGGAGCGAAACGCGGTCGCGCTCTCGCGCGGATCGACGCTTCGGTACCACGTCCGAATACCGCCGGGCGCTTCGCTGGGCTTTGGCGTCGGTGTCGAGGGGGAGGGCGCAACGCCCGTTTCCATCGAGGTCACAGGAGAAGACGGGAATCGGGCTGAGGTGCTCGCGGTGGAGGCCGGCGGCACGTGGGCGGATCACAAGGTTGACCTCAGCGCGTTCGCTGGGCAGATCGCCCGCATTGACCTGCACGCGCGGGGCGCGGGAACCGGAAGGGTCGCGTGGCATGCCCCACGGCTTCTGCTCCCGGCAGTGGAGACGCCCGCGATAGCACCCGCGAAGAACGTGATCGTGTTGGTGATCGACACGCTTCGGGCAGACAAGCTTCGTCCATTCAATCCGGCCTCCCGGGTCGAGACGCCCACGCTCGACCGACTCGCAACCGAAGGGGTCGTCTTCGAGCTTGCCCAAGCCCCCGAGAATTGGACGAAGCCATCTGTCGCTTCGATTTTGACGGGCCTACATCCGCAGACCCACCAACAGAAGACGGGAAGCGCCGCGTTGCCAAGCTCGGCCGTTCTCTTGAGCGAACACCTCAAGGCAGAGGGCTTCCACACGGGAAGTTTCATCGCGAACGGATACGTCTCGGACCGTTTTGGCTTCGACCAAGGCTGGGACCACTACACGAACTACATCCGCGAAGGAAAGAGCACCGAGGCAAAGAACGTATTCAGCGAGGCTCTGTCTTGGATCGAGAACAACAAGGAAGATCGCTTTTTCGCGTACGTCCAGACCATCGACCCACACGTCCCGTACGACCCACCCGACGAGTATCTGCGGATGTACGATCCGAGCGAATACGATGGCCAGGTCAGGCCGCGGATGACCGGCGACCTACTGGAGCGTGCCAAGCGTCGTCCTCCGGACGTCGTCTTCGATGCGCGCGATCAGCGGCGGCTCGCTGGACTGCATGACGGTGAGATCACCCAACACGATCATTTTCTCGGCGAGTTCATCGAACGCTTGGTCGCGCTTGGCCTCTGGGAAGACACCTTGCTCGTGATCACGTCGGACCATGGGGAGGAATTCAACGACCATGGATCCTGGGGCCACGGGCATTCCGTCTACCAGGAGCTTCTGCACGTACCTTTGATGTTCCGGTTGCCAGGTCGGCTGCCCGGGGGCGTGAAGATCCCCGATGCGGTCAGCACCCTCGATGTATCCGCGACGGTGACTGATCTTCTCGGGGTGTCGGGGATGCCCACCAATGAAGGCCGGGCGCTCAGCGGATTGATGCGTGGGGTGACACCCTCGTGGCCACTGGTTGCGTTCAGCGACTTCCAAGACGACCGTCGCGTCATCACGACGAGTCGCTGGAAGTTCATCCTACGCGGGAATCTCACCTCGACGATGTTCGACTTGGGGGCCGACCCCGAGGAGAAGCACGAGCTGGACGCGACGGCGAATCCGATCGGGCGTCGATACACTCGGATGCTACTCGGCCAGTTTCTCGGGGCGACCGATCGCGGTGACTGGTTGAGTGCGGCCCAGAAGGACGGTACACGTCTGAAGCAAGAGGATGCGGAGATGGACGACACGATCCGCGACCAACTCCGGGCTCTCGGCTACGCACACTGACGCATCATGCCGACTATCGAACAGACTCCCGAGCGGTACCTGAGGAGCCCGCGATTGGAGGCTGTCGCGGGAGGCGGCGCGCTCCTGCATGCTCTGGCGTGGTCGGGGGGTCAGGAATACGTGCTGCGATTCTCGCTTAGCGATGATGGTGCGGTACAAGGAGAGCCGGTCGCCACGGATCATTGCGATGCGATTCTCACCTGGTCGCCCGAGGCGCCGCGCCCGAGCCAGGACGCGCGCGATGAGCTTGCGGCAGCGAACAGTGGATGGGGCGTCTCCGTCGTGCACGATGGCGGAGCATCGAGAGTCGTCGTGCGCCCGCCGTCGGGGGGTGAGTTCGTCATCTGGCAGGCCCTCGGCATCGCGGCGGCCCCATGTATCGCGGCGGCGTCAGGGGGCGCGTGGGTCGCGTTCCATCACGACGTACGCGAGGACACCGGTGCCGCCGATTTGGCCAAGTGGATCGCCGTGCGGTTCGTCGATATGGAAGGGAACGTCTCCGAGCCCGTTGCCCACATGACCGATCGCGATCGCGACCTCGCAGGCGAGGAGCAGGGCTATGAGTTCCCGTCCCTCGTCGTGGGCGACGACGGCGCAATCGATCTGTTCGGGCGTGGTTCCCACAACTTCTATCGACAGCGCCTCGATGCCGCGGGGTTTTCTTCGCGCGTGCCGATCGACGACGGCGTATGGGGCTGCCGCGGGAGGAGGGTCAGCGCGGTGCGCCTCAGCCACGGCGAAACGCTGACAGCCCGGCGCGGGCGGAAGGGCATCGTCCTCGAGCGATTCGACCCGCCTACAGGGGGAGCGCCGACGTTGCAGCCGGCTTCCGTCGAACTCGAGGTTCGATCCTCCGCAGACACACGTGGCGCCGTCTGGTCTGGGCCGCAGGTCCTTTTCGGTGACATCCAGCAACACAGCGCCCATTCCGACGGGGTCGGAGCGGCCGATGAGCCATATTTGCGCGCGCGCTTCCGGTACGCGGACGACTTCGCCGCACTTACCGACCACGAGTCGTTCCTCGGCAAACGCATCGGCCCCGGCGAGTGGGCGTATCTGCAGGCGGTCGCCGAAAACCACGACGCACCCGGGGAGTTCGCGACGATCGTCGCCTACGAGTGGACCGGAAAGTCGTACCCAGGGCCCGGACACAAGTGCGTGTATCTGCCAGGGCCCGGCTTTCCAATCGTCTCGCGCGATGACGTGCCGGTTGGGGCCGACTTGGTCGCTGCCGTTCGTGCGCAGGGGGCGATTACGGGGCCCCACCACATCGGTTGGACGGGCGCCGACGCGTCAGGCCACGAACCGATCGGGCAGCCGGTATGGG
>JBATTM010000644.1:0-2167 GCA_049670545.1 Polyangiales bacterium | reverse complement strand
GGGGCGCGAGCGTCTTTCTAGTAAGGCCTGACGATATCCCCAACCTCAACCAAATGATCGACGCCGTCAGCCGCGACGGCTACGTGATCGCGCAAGAGTATCTCCCCGCCGCGTCCGAGGGCGATATGCGGCTCTTCTTGATGAATGGTCGTCCACTGCGAGTCAGGGGCAAATACGCGGCCTTTCGCCGCCGCCGGGGCGGTGGCGACATGCGGAGCAACATTCATGCTGGTGGCAAGCTCGCCGAAGCCGAAGTCGGGGAGACCGCGCTACGGATTGCTGAGATTGTCCGACCGAAACTGGTTCAGGACGGGATGTTTCTCGTTGGGCTCGACGTCGTCGGCGACAAGCTCATGGAGATCAACGTCTTTAGCCCAGGTGGCCTGGGCAGTGCGCAGAAGTTTACCAAAGTGAACTTCAGTCGATACGTCATCGAGGCCCTCGAGCGCAAGGTCATGTACATGCAGTTCTACGGTCGCAACTTCGACAACGTGGACATGTGCACGCTCTAAACCGCGAGTGAACGGAACGCACAGGTTACCCCCACTCGCAATCGGGACGGGCTGAAGTTTCTTAGTTTCGTCTCGAGCACGAAATGAAAACTGAAAAACTTCAGCCCGTCCCCGAACTCTTGATGTGCTGCGAAACGGGACTCGTAGGAAGGCGCGCTCGCGATATCAGTACTATCGCGTGCTAGGATTTGGCTCGCCATGTTGCGTTGGATGGGTGGAGGTATTTGATGGCTCGACGACTCGTCTGGTCGCTCGTATTGCTCTCCGTTTTCTTGCTCGAGGCCGCGCCTACTAGTGCGCAGGTGCCAGATCTCGACGCTAAACCGCCCGCGGTCGTCTACGTGGAAGCCAAAGAACCACCCACGGACGCTGAGCTTGCCCACGAGCAGCGAAGGCTGACGATCATCGGGTCCATGCTACTGGGTGTTGGTTTGACGGGTATCGCGCTCGCTCCGGTCGCCGCGAACGCGACGGACAACGCAGGGACCGCGGCAATAGTCGGCTTGGCGGTCGCGGTACCATCTCTGGCCCTCGCCGGGCCCGGTCTTTCTCTCCTAATACGGAGACGCAAGATAAAGAAGCAACGGCAACGATCTGTGGTGGTGACGTTCGGCCCTAGGCACCTTCTCTTGTGGGGCAAATTCTAGTGCACGAGTTTGAGGGGGCTCGCAGAGCCGCTCGACTGTCGTCCTGTTGGTGAGTCTTCGTTTGGCGCCCGAGCGAGCCGTGAGGCGTCATGTTCTACCTGTTCCGGGAATCTCGTGCCACGGGTTCTTCTATTGTCAGGATTGATCTCTCCCGAACTCCGCCACTCGACCAAGTGCACGGCGATTGGTCTCCGATATGGCCCCGGCTGCTCACCTCCCTACGGACAGTCGTACGCAAAAACCTCGCCGTCGTGACAGAGGGGCCAGTTGCAAAGGAGCTCTTGGTACACCGGTCCGCAGTTGAAAGAGTACCAAAGCTGAACGCCGCCCTCGGGATCGTCGTGGCAGAACGTCGACGGAGGTGAGTCGATGTCTGCACATGCAAGAAACGACCGAACGCAACCCACGAACCATTCGTCACCCGTCGAGCTCGTTGCGGTACCCGCGGTGCAGTCGTCGCCGCAGAGTTCGTCGTAGTAGACTAGTGCCTCGGTGCACGGAGCCGGTTCGAACAGCGGGCAGCCGTACAAGTCGTCTCCGAGCAACGTGGGGCTTTCGGCCGGCCGCGCGTCAACCTCACCACAAGAACGCAGCAACTCAGGAAACTCGAGCGATTGCTCCGGCGCGGCGCTACCACCACAGCTAGCGACCAGAAGCGCGAAGAGCCCAAGGCACAAGCGACCCATAGCCCACAAGTCTTCAATGTGATGGAGGTACCGTCAACGCCTGGCCGATTCGGAACCATGGGGGACCACGCGTCGACGCGCCAATGCAGCTTATCGGCGATAGTCAGTTGCTTCTCGACCACCTCGATATACGTGAGCATGGGCAAGTGATACGGTGAATGCCTTCATGCGGTGCCACAAGAGAGGGGCCAAGAACGAAAGCAAGATCTGTCGCCCGGCTCCAGGTGCGCTTCAGCGCGCTCCATGATGCTTAGTCGAAACCGAAAGGGAGCTTGGAATGGCACGAAGTCTTTTCGTTATGTCGAGTTCGTTGGTGTTGGTC
>JBATTM010000643.1:0-11392 GCA_049670545.1 Polyangiales bacterium | reverse complement strand
ACCGGGGCCAACGGCGGGTCCGGGGGCGTCGGTGGAATCGTCGGCAACGGTGGGACTGGGGGTGCCGGGGGTGCGCTTACCGACCTACAGGCGTCGTTCGCCGCGGCTTGCGCGCGCGTGATGCAGTGCAGTCCCGGGGGGGCCACCCAGCAACAATGTGATGACTTCTACAATCGCATGGCCGCCGGTAACGAAGGCGTCCCCGCATGCGCGGCCGCGCTGGTGAGCTATTTCGATTGCGGCACGGGGCTCGAATGCTTCGAGCTCAACATGTTCAACACGCCTTGCGATTCTCTATACTATGACGCGGTCGACGTCTGCGAAGACTAGAGGCCCGGTGAAGAGGCGGGCTCGTCGAAACCATGATATGAGCGGCTGTCAGTAGTTTGGAGGATCATGTTGAGAGCGCTTGCAGTTGTCCTTGTTCTCGTGGTTGGTGCTTGCTCGGACGGAGGCGGCGCTGGAGGTGCGGGTGGATCCGGGGGCGCGGGTGGATCCGGGGGCGCGGGTGGTGATCCATCTGGGGGCAATCCCTTGGAAGGAATCGGCACCGTAGAACTGGTGTCCGATGACTTTCTCTTCACCGAAGGGCCGGTGTGGCGCGCGGCCACCGAGACGCTCTTGTTTTCCGACGTGGTCGCCAACGTGATCTACGAGCTGACTCCGCCAGACTCCGTAGAAGTGATTCGGGAGGAAAGCCCCACCAACGGGCTTGCACTCGACCCCAACGGCCTCCTGGTCGCCGCGGATTTCGGCAACAAGCGCATCTCACGAACGCTCTCGGACGGCACGATCGTGACTGTCGTGAGCGAGTACGAAGGCAACCCCTTCAACTCCCCGAACGATGTCGCCGTGCGAAGCGACGGCACCCTGTATTTCACGGACCCGCCCTTCTTGGCCCCCCCCGAAGAACGATTGATCGGGTTCAACGGCGTGTTTCGGGTCGACCCCGCCGGCGAGCTCACCGCTGAATGGGAGGGCGTGGACGCGACCCGCCCAAACGGTTTGATCCTCTCGCCCGACGAAAGCGTCTTGTACGTGGCCGACACGACCGGTGGGATCATGGCGTTTGACGTGAACGCGGATGGGTCGCTCTCGGGAGAACGCACATTCATCGCCGACCTCCCAAGCGGGGACGGCATGACCGTGGACGCGGCAGGCAATCTGTTCATTGCCGCCGGGGATGGCGTACGGGTCTACGACCCCGAGGGGCAGCAATGGGGGATCATCGAGATCCCGGATGACCGCACTCCCGCGAACTGCGCGTTCGGCGGCAACGACGCACGGACCCTGTACATCACAGCGCGTGCCGCGCTGTATCGGGTATCGCTGGAGAACCCCGGCCTGTAAGCCGAGGGCAAGGCGCCGAGGGACGGGTTTAGGGCTGCGGAGATTGCGCGGCCGGGGGCTGCTCGCGTGTCGAAGCCTCGTCGAGGCCCACGAGTTGCCGACTGCGGTCGTAGAGGCGTCGTGCCATGTCGTCGTCGTTGGCGTGGGGATTCGGGGATTCGAGTGGCCATCCGCCGCGGTTCTTGGATTTGTCTCGATACGTGCCGGTCTGGCTGTAGTACGCGCCGGGGTGGTGTTCGACATCAGGAGCAAGTGCGGCGTAGAGGGAGGTTTGGGCCCCTTCCCAAGGCTCGACCATGCCCATCATGCCCATGAACGGCCGCATCACGTAGTCTTGGATCCAGACGGGCATCGTGTGTCGCGCGAGCTGCGTCCTGACCCAACCGGGATGCACGCTCACGGCGGTGACTCCGGTGCCCTCGAGACGCTTCGCGAGTTGCTTGGCGTGCAACAAGTTCGCCAACTTGGACTGGGCGTAGGAGACCCAACCTTCGTACTTGCGATTGTCGAAATGGAGATCGTCGAGGTCGATCGTGCCTTCGCGCCCCATCGCTTTGTCGTGGTAGCAACTCGACACGATGACCACGCGCGCAGGGGCGCTGTTTTCGAGTGTGCCGAGGAGAAGCTCCGTCAGGAGAAAATGCCCGAGATGATTCACGCCGATCTGGATCTCGAAACCATCGGCTGTTTTGCCTTCAGGCGTATTCATCACGCCCGCATTGTTGATCAGCAGATGAAGGGAATCGTGATCGCCAAGATACCCGGCAGCGAAGGAGCGCACGGAGGCGAGGTTCCCCAGATCCAGTGTGCGCACCTCGAGATCCGCGTTTGGGACCTCGGCACGAATCTCGTCCGCCTTCGCCCTCCCCTCGGCCTCGTTGCGGCACGCAAGCGTCACCGAGGCCCCTTGCTTCGCGAGCTGCTTGGCGGTCACGAAACCGATGCCGGAGTTGGCGCCGGTCACGATGACGCGGCGGCCGCGGAGGTCTTGGTTGAGGATTTCGGGGGGACACATGAGGGGCTTCGGCATGAGGGGGATCTAGTGACGGCAGGTTGAGGGCGCAATGGGCATCGTGGTTGGGGTCCGCCGAGCCGCATTCCGAGCGCCCCGAGCGACGGAACACTGTTCCACGCATCGTCACACCCGGATGGGGAAGACAGTGCATGAGGCGCTGTGCGACTCGATAGGAAGGTGCGAGATGACGAAAAAGACAATGTTTCTAGGGTTCTGTTTGGCAGCTGGGGTGGCGATGAGTGCGTCGGGGGGTGCGACGGCGCGTGCCGCCGGAGGGGCGAATCCGCACGCGGCGATTGGATTCGACGTGGCGGAGAACATGGCGCGGTTCGTGTTTGACGACGCGCCCCTCGATGGGGACGGGATGCCGGCGTATGGCACCTCGTTCGTCACGCAGGGGTACCTCTATCCCCTTGGGTTCCTGATCCATCACGAAGGGACGCTGCCAGACGGCAGTCCTGCGCATCCAGAGATGGTGATCGGGATATGGACGTGTCGGGGCCATTTCGTGGGCGACGGCGCGAAGACGACTTCAGGGCCGTGGGTCGTCTCGACGCAGCTCTACGACTTCTTCGAGACCCCCGGGTACGACCCCGGCAAGGCGAGTGGGCGCCACAACCTGATCGCGGAGGGCAACGAGATCGCCGACGTCGGCGTGACCGTCGTCCGCTCGGTGACGGGGACGACCGGACGAGCACGAACCCCGGGGAAGAACCTCGAACAGCAGCTGCTCGGCTTCAACGAGAGTGGCGGGGTGGACCTTCGAGTGGTGCTCCCGGTCGGGTTTGCCCCTGTGATCGCGTACCGCGACCTTCCCTCAAGCGTGTTTGGTGAGCAAGACTTGGCGCAGTGCCTGTTTGATCTCGGGAAGGGGCTGGTGTGCAACGGCGGGTGACAGGGTGCGCCAGAGGCGCCCGCTTGATGAGCGATGGGTCTCTCAGCGGCCACGCAGAAAGCTCAGGATGGCTTCGTGGACCGTTTCTGGGTCGTCTTCATGCACGAGATGCGACGCCGCCGAGACATCGAGGCGGGTCGCGTTTGGGAGCAACGCTTCGAGACGATCAGTCAACCGCCCAAATAGCGGCGGGCTGCGTTCGCCGCAGAGCAGTAGCACCGGGCAGCGGACCCTCTGGACATCTTCGTAGGCCAGGGGTGGGAACCCTTCGCCAAGTAGTTGTGCCTTGTCGACGGACATGTTCTCCCACGCCTGCTGCTTTCTGTCCGGGCTGAGACGTTCGAAAGCGTCCTTCCCGAGAACGCCTCGGCCGAAGATCTCGAAAGCGGCACCATCCTCCCCACGTCGATAGGCCTTCGTTGCAGGTTCGGCCGCCGTGACTCCGAAGCGAACGATGGAAAACGCGGTGGCGGGGCTTCGAAGAAACGTGCGCATGAGTTCAGAGGGACGGGGCGGGGTGCTGACGAAGAGAGAGAGGACGGGCGGCTCGATCAGGACGAGGCTGCGAACGACGTCAGGGCAGCGGATTGCTGCGAGAAGACATACGAAGGCCCCCCACGAATGGCCGACGAGGTGAGCGGGCGCTGCGCTGAGTGTGGTCACGAAGGACAGAAGGTCGTCGACGTGCTCCCTCATCGGGTCGTCTGCACCGGGCGGAATCGGCGCATTCGGCCGCGCGTAGCGACGGCTGTACGCGATGGTTCGATGCTCGGCGGCGATCGCGGGGACCGTCGTGCCCCAGGTCCGCATGTCAGACGCGCTGCCGTGCACCAGAATGACGGGCGGCCCCTTCCCTGCCTCTCGGTAGGCGAGCGACGCGCCCCGCACGTCGATCGTCAGGGTGCCTTCGAACGTGGCGTGCTCCATCAAGGTTGCAGCATACCGCGTTCAACGGTGGGGGCGAGAGCCGACCCACCGGTATCGAAGGGCACCGCGGAGGAGCCACGGCGAGCCCTGCCCTTGCCGAGGGACGAATTCGCATTAACACCAAGGCACTATGAATGACGATCTCAAGTGCCCTGTAATGCATGGGCCACAACGGCGAATGGCTGGGGGGTCATTCTCCAACAAGCACTGGTGGCCGAAGCAGGTGAGCTTGAAGCTTCTGCATCAACACTCGCCCGTCTCCGATCCGATGGGCGCGGAGTTCAACTACGCCGAAGCATTCAAGAGCCTCGACCTCGGTGCCGTGAAAAAGGATATCGGCGAGGTGATGACCACTTCGCAGGATTGGTGGCCTGCCGACTGGGGCCACTACGGGCCGTTCTTCATTCGCATGGCGTGGCACAGTGCGGGGACGTACCGCATCAGTGACGGCCGCGGCGGGTCGTCGTCGGGGACGCAGCGGTTTGCGCCACTCAACAGTTGGCCGGACAACGTGAACCTCGACAAGGCCCGCCGGTTGCTTTGGCCGATCAAGCAGAAGTACGGACGCAAGCTTTCGTGGGCTGACTTGATGATTCTCGCGGGCAACTGTGCGATCGAGTCGATGGGGCTCCCGACATTCGGTTTCGGCGGCGGGCGCGAAGATGTGTGGGAACCGGAAGAAGACATCTACTGGGGCCCCGAGACGACGTGGCTTGGAGACGAGCGCTACAGCGGCGACCGCGAGCTGGCGGACCCTCTTGGCGCGGTGCAGATGGGGTTGATCTACGTGAACCCCGAGGGGCCCAACGGGAACCCCGACCCCCTCGCGTCCGCCAAAGACATTCGCGAGACGTTCGCGCGCATGGCCATGGATGACTACGAGACGGTCGCACTGATCGCGGGTGGGCACACCTTCGGCAAGTGCCATGGGGCCGCCGATCCCGACAAGTACGTTGGTCGCGAGCCGGAAGGTGCCAGTCTCGAGGCGCAAGGGCTTGGCTGGAGCAACAGCTTTGGCAGCGGCAAGGGCGGCGACGCAATCGGCAGTGGGCTCGAGGGTGCGTGGTCCAACAACCCCGTGAAGTGGGACAACGGCTACTTCGACAACCTGTTCGACTACGAGTGGGAACTGACCAAGAGCCCTGCGGGCGCGCAACAGTGGACACCGAAGGATTCCCCCGCGGCGGGCAGCGTTCCGGACGCGCACGACCCCTCCAAGACGAACCCGCCGATGATGGCGACGACGGATATCGCGCTCAAAATGGATCCCATCTATGCGCCGATTTCGAAGCACTTCCACGAGAACCCAGACGAGCTCGCCGACGCGTTTGCACGCGCGTGGTTCAAGCTGACGCATCGGGACATGGGGCCGGTCTCACGATACCTCGGGCCGGAGGTTCCGACAGAGGAGCTGCTGTGGCAGGACCCAGTGCCCGCGGTCGTGCATCCCTTGATCGGAGAGCCCGAGATCGCGGCGCTCAAGAGCAAGATCCTCGCGTCCGGGCTGTCGGTCGGCGAACTGGTGGCGACGGCTTGGGCGTCGGCTTCGACATTCCGCGGGAGCGACAAACGCGGCGGCGCCAATGGCGGACGCGTTCGTCTTGCTCCGCAGAAGGACTGGGCGGTCAACGAGCCGACGCAGTTGGCGCGTGTGCTGAAGACGCTCGAGGGGATTCAGACGGACTTCCATGGTGCGCAGTCCGACGGCAAAAGGGTGTCGCTTGCCGACTTGATCGTGCTTGGCGGGTGTGCGGGCGTAGAACGCGCTGCGAAGAACGCCGGGCATGACCTGCAGGTGCCCTTCACGCCGGGGCGTACGGATGCATCGCAGGAGCAGACCGATGTCGACGCGTTCGCCGTGCTCGAGCCGACCGCGGACGGGTTCCGGAACTACGGCGGACAGGGAGACGCCCGAACCGCAGAGGAGTTGCTTGTGGATCGCGCGCAACTCCTCACGCTTACGGCGCCCGAAATGACGGTTCTCGTCGGAGGGTTGCGGGTGTTGAACGCGAACACGGCGCAGTCGACACACGGCGCGTTCACCGACCGACCCGAAACCCTGACAAACGACTTCTTTACGAACCTGCTCGACATGGGCACGACGTGGCAGGCATCGGCCGCGTCCGAAGACGTGTTCGACGGGCGCGACCTGGCGACGGGCGATCTAAAATGGACCGGCACGCGGGTCGACTTGGTATTCGGCTCCCACTCCCAACTCCGCGCCCTCGCGGAGGTGTACGCATCCGCGGACTCGACGGAGAAGTTCGTTCGCGACTTCGTGACTGCGTGGAACAAGGTGATGAACCTCGACCGATTCGATGCGGCGTGAGCTCGCCTGAAGGGTCGTGCGCCTCGACAGACGAGGGCGCGAACTCGCTCAGGTCAGTTGCCCGAGCGGGCCGGTGCTGTCGCCGAAGCTACTCTGGTTGACACCCATCGCGGACATCATGCTCAGAAACAGATTGGCGATCGGCGGCCCGTTGGCACTCTTGTTCGGCTCGTAGTCGATGTGACGGCCGGTGTTGAACGCGCCATGGCAGCCGCCCGCGAGGATGACGGGGAGATTGCGGTGGCGATGTGCGTCGCCGTCCTCGATCTCACTCGAGAAGAAGACCTGTGAGTGCTGAAGCAGGGTCCCCGTCCCTTCAGGGACTTCGTTCATCCGCTGGAGCAAATACGAAAGCTGCTCGACCTCCCAGGTGTCGATGGCCTGAATCGCTGAAAGGTTCCCAGGGTCGTTCTGGTGGTGGGAATAGTTGTGGTGGCCGCCGCTCGCCCCGAGGAACGGGTAGCTGCGGTTGCTGCCCGCATTGGCCAGCATGAACGTGATGACGCGCGTCGCATCGCACTGCAGGGCCAACACCATCAGGTCGCTCATGATTCGAGACTTCTCCACGATGTCGCCCGTGTCCGAGGGCTCGTCCGTGGCGCCGCACGTCAGGCCTGCCTTGTCGAGCCGCTGCTCTAGGTCGAAAATGCCAGTCGTGAACTCGTCGAGCTTGTTGCGGTCGGTGTAGCCGAGCTTGCCCTCGAGTGCCTGGGTCTGCTCGGTGACGTAGTCGAGAATGCTCGTCTTGTAGAGCTTTCGCCGTTCTTGCTCTTCGAACGTGGCGGCCGGGTCGACCCCCTCGAAGATCTGGTCGAACACGACGCCTGCGTTCGTGGTCTTGGTGAGGGGCTGCGTCGCCGAAGCCCACGAGATGTTACGTGTATACGCGCAGCTGTATCCCGAATCGCACCCACCGCTATTGCCGCCACCGTCGATCCCGATTTGCATCGAGCGGATCCGCGTCGCATCTCCGATCTGGTTCGCGATCACCTGATCCATGCTGATGCCAAGTTGGATGTTGGTTTCGCTCTTGTTGGCGTGGGCCGAAGTCAGGAAACCCGAGGTGCCCCCTGCATGGTCACCCGGGCCGTCGGGCCTGGCGGGCAAGTTGGCCAGCCCACCGAGAACGAGAATCTGGTCTTTGACTGGGGCGAGCGGGTCGAGAATCGGAGTGAGGTTGTAGTTGCTCCCGGTTTGAGAGGGCGTCCACGCCGCCATGTGGATACCGTTCGGGATATAATAGCAAATCGTGCGCGCCGGAAACGAATCGTCGGCGTACGCCGCATCGCCGATGAAGGATTCGAATAGCGGTAGCGTGATGACGGCACCTGCGCCGCCGAGCATGATTCGCCGCGAGAACTTGGGGTGTTTCACTGGGCCTCCTCCAACGTTCCGCGCCGGGTTCGGAATGGCTCGCTGGTCACCAGGAGCTTGATGAGCTCGGGGAACGCGGCGCCGTCTGCGGCGAAATCTTCCGCCATCGATTCGAGAAACGGATGCTCCGATGCGTCGGGAGGTCGACCGAGCGCGTACGTGAATAGCTTCTCGACGACGCAGATGTCGAGACGTGCGTCTGCTTGGATCAACGCGGCCATTGCGCGCGCGTCGACGAACGACGACCCACCGAGCAACTCACCGCTCGCATCCACCGGAAGCCCCTGGTCTTCCGTGCGGAAGGCACCGATCGCATCGTAGTTCTCGAGCCCGAGCCCGAGCGGATCCATAATCGAGTGGCACGAAGCGCACGTGGGATCTTCGCGGTGGCGTTCGAGTTGCTCGCGCAGGGTGCCGCTCGACATCCCATCTTCTGGGAGGCCCTCCACACCCGGTGGCGGAGGCGGCGGCTCGCTGCACAAAATCTGCTCGAGGATCCAAACCCCACGCTTCACGGGAGACGTCCGCGTCGGGGTCGAGGTCACCGTCAGGAGCGAGCCCAACGTGAGGAGCCCGAAACGAGTGTCGTCGGGCCCGAGCGTCACCCGCTCGAGCTCGGGACCCAGATCAAATGGCAACCCGTAGTGTTGCGCGAGCCTGTCGTTGAGGAACGCGAAGTCAGTGACGAGGAGTTCGTCGAGGCGCGCATCACCGCGAAGAAACTCGGTGAAGAAGAGCTTCGCCTCCGCGCGCATCGAGTCGCGAAGCCCATCATCCCACGCGGGAAACGTGGCGTAGTCAGGTACGTGGTCGTCGAGCGAACGGATACGCAGCCACTGACCGGCGAAGTTGTCCACCATGGAGGCAGCCTTCGGGTCGGCGAGCATTCGATCGACTTCGGTCCGGAGCCCCGCGTCATCGCGTAGTCGACCCGTTGCGGCGGCCTCGAACAAGGCCGCGTCCGGCATGCTGCTCCACAAGAAGTAGGATAGGCGCGAGGCTAGTTCGTAGTCATCGAGCAGATGCGGCTCCGTCGACGTCGGGTCGTCGTCGAGCTCGGGCCGGTAGATGAAATGGGGCGAGAGCAAGATCCCGCGAAGGGTCAGCTCGAGCCCTTGATCCACACCATCGCCCTCGTTGATGGCGACGTCGTAAAGTTGCTGAAGCCTGACGATTTCGGAGTCGGTCGGGGGGCGTCGCCACGCGTAGGTCGACAACGTGCGAAACACGTCGTCGCGGCACACCGAGTCACTTGCATCACATGGAATGAGCGTGTCTCTCGCGCCGGTGGTGAGAACCTCGAGCGCCAGTTCTTCGGCGGCCTGCTCGTACAACTCGGTTTGTAGCGGCGAAGTCGTGAGCACCTGCGCGATGTTGTCGAAGCCTAGGCTCACGTCATCAGCGGGAAAGTTCGCCCCGGGATCGAGGCTGGTGCCGAATAGGTCACGCACGGTGTTGCGATATTCGGTCCGATTCAGCCGGTGCATGACGTGCGCGCCCACGGCCCCAACGCCCGGGCCCCCAGGACCCGAGAACGGATCGCTACCGTCGTCTCCCGGACCGCCTGCCCGACCGATGACCCCGTCGCAGCCAAGCGCCAGAACCAACGAGATCACCCATAGGGGCCTCAAATAATCCACAAAGGTTAATTTGGCATTCTCGGAGGGGATCCGCAACAGAGGCTGAAAAGTTCATCAATTCAGCAATTTGCGAAAGAGAGAGGCGCTTGCCCCCTCGTCGCCAGGGCGCACCACCGTTGGCGCGTCGGCCGCTAGATCCCGCCGCCGTCGGAGAACATCCGGTCCACCTTGGGTTCGCGTGCCCCCTGCCTCGTGGCCCGACCCGCTGCAATTCCGACCCCCAGCATGATCAGGGCGAAGATGAGTTGAGGCGCCGTGTTGGGAAGCGCCGCCTCTGCCGTGCTGACCCACTGGTCCGCCTCTCGCACGAGGATGGACACCGCCATGATGCCGACGAAGACCGCGAAGCCCCGGCGCAAGGACGCTGGGTCGACCCGGTTGGCGAGGCGTGCTCCTGCGAACGAGCCGACGATGGCGATCAGCGCAACGGCGCCGACGAGCCGATAGTCGACGGCTACGTGACTCGAGTACCCGAGGAACCCTGCAAATGTGTTGAGCACGATGATGAACAACGACGTGCCGACCGCGACCCGTATCGAAAGCCCCGCCCAGAGCGTCAATGCCGGCACGATCAGGAACCCACCGCCGGCGCCGACGAGGCCCGTGAAGCTTCCCACCGCCAGCCCTTGCAGCAAGAGCCGGACGGTGGCGCGCGGGCTCGCGGCCGATTGACTACCGGCACGACGACCTTGCCACATGGCGATCGCGGTGAGCACCATCATGGCGGCGAACAGCAGAAGCAGGAGCGTGCCATCGAGGAACGACCCCACCCGGCCGCCGACATACGCGCCGGTCATCCCCGCCACACCAAAGAGAACGCCGGCGCGAAGATCGACATTTCCGGCCCGCCAGTGGTGGACGGCCCCAGACAAGCTGGCCGTTCCGACGATGAGAAGTGAGCTCGCGATCGCCGCTTTTGGCTCCAGCCCGAAGACGTATACGAGAAGCGGCACAGTGAGGATCGACCCGCCACCCCCGAAGAAACCGAGGGAGATCCCAATGAGAAGGCTCAACGCAAGACCGAGTGCTGACATGGGTTCCGATTCTACCTCAGCCGGGCGCGATCTTTCCGATCGCGGCGATGTTGGCGTCCACGCGAGCCGCTGTCTGATCGGGAATGAATCTGAGTGATCCGAACCGTGCTCCGCCACCGGGCTCGAGTGAAAGCATTCACACCTGTGGTGGATGAACGACACACCATGCAATGCGGCGGGCGAGTTCGTTGCGTTTTCCGTTGGCACGTTGCTTGCTCATGAAGACCGCAGGAGGTGCTCATGACGCTACGTCTCATCGCGCTCGCTGCACTGATCTGTCTTCTGCTCATGTCCCAAGGATGTGGCGAACCGAGTTTTTCTCCCTCCCAGAACCGACCGTCGGAGCCCGTCCCCGGTTCGACGCTCTACACGCCGGCTGAGCCCCCGGCCTCCATCGAGGCCTGCGCTCCTGACGCGGATACGTGGACGAATGTCACCAGACTCTACTTGGCGACCGAAGAATCGATCCACGAGCTGATCACGTGCGGCCAGGTGCAAGTCAACACGGCCAGGAGCCTACTTGCCATCGTGCTTGCTTCAAACGAAGAGCTCTTCCGTGGCGACGCGTTCGCAACCCTGACCGGATACGCCGCCCTCTTCGATATCAACTTGGCAACTCCGTTCGCCCAGGCCGAGGACGGGCGTTGGTCGATGCCCATCGCCGGCGCCGGACCGGACTCCCGGTTCTGGGTGCAGTTCTTCATGCCGGGAGCCGTCGAGCCGATCCTTGTCGACCCCTTCGACCTCGAGAGCTATTTGGTCAACGTGCGAATCGAGACATTCTACTCGCTCGACGAAATGATCGAAGACTTCACACTACGGAACTAC
>JBATTM010000642.1:0-6233 GCA_049670545.1 Polyangiales bacterium | reverse complement strand
CACCAACACCAATGCGTTGGCAGGCGACCCCGTCGACGAACCCAAGAAAAAACGCTGGATCAAGAAGGCATGGCCCTATCTCGTCGTCGGCGCGCTTCTCGCCGGAGGTGTGACCTACATCATAGTTGACCAGCGTCGCACTAACGACCCGGGCCCCCCCCTGCTAACCTTTAGGCCGGGTGAAGAAGAGACGAGAACGGCCCGCTCTCTGGGCTGTTCTGTGTTGGGTCGCGACCGTCCTTTTCGCGACCGCCGCAACAGCGCAGGACTTTCCAGAGGCTCCACTACCCGAGCCACCCTCTGGCTACGACACCGCACAGATCGGCGATGTGACGTGGACCTATCCGCGCGCCCTCGAGGAGCGGGTCACGCCTCTGATCGAGGGTTTCGACGCGCATTGGGCTGCGGTGCAAACAGACTTCGGCGTCCCGGTCGACGACGACTTGATCATCCGCGTCGCGCGCAACCCGCGCGAGATGCGAGCCATGGCGCCTCCCGGGTTTCCGCCGCCCGAGTACGCGACCGGCGTGGCGTATCCGGGATGGGGCCTGATCCTGCTCACGATGTCTGCCCCAGACTCGTGGCATCCCCCCGACCTCGAGGTCGTGCTCGTCCACGAACTCTCCCACGTAGCCCTCTACCGCGCCGTCGCGGAGCGTCGGGTACCTCGCTGGTTCAACGAGGGTGTGGCCATCCATCAGTCCGAAGTCAGACTGCTTCCGCGGATGCAGTCTCTGCTCAGCGCCGCCGCGCAACACTCGATGCTTCGCCTGTCCGATCTCTCGAAGCGGTTTCCGGACCGCCCGCACGAAGTCAACGTCGCGTACGCGCAAAGCGCCGACATCGTCGGGTTCTTACGGGGAACAGAGAACGACGAGCGGCGTTTCCATCGCCTGATTCAATCCCTACGTGATGGTGACACCTTCGATGCGGCACTCTCGGGCGCCTACGGGTGGACGAGCATTGGCCTCGAGCGCGAGTGGCGCGAGAGCCTGCGCACGCGCTACCGCATCCTTCCAGTGCTCTTCGGCGGCACGACCATCTGGGTGCTCGCGGCCATCCTGGTCGTCATTGCGTACCGACGGCGACGCCGATACCACCACCTCAAGCTCGAGGAGATGGGGGCGCGCGAGGAACTCGAGGCCCTGACGACGCTGCCACCCCCTCCACCCGAGCCGACGACCGACGTCGTGCCGGAAGCAGGTATCCCTCACGTCGAACACGATGGGGAATCTCACACCCTCCATTGAGGGCGGCCGCGCTCAGTCCTTTTTCGAAGGGTGGATCGGAAACTTCGGGGTCGACCCGTCCTTCTCGAGCTTCTTCTTGCGGTCCTGGCCTTGGGCGGCCTTCTTACGGCGCCGACGCGCTTCGGTTTTGCTGGTATCCGACATGAAAACGTCCTTGGCGGCGGGGTGTAGTGTGCCGACGCGGGCCGGTCAAACGCCCGCCCGGGTGTGGGCTGCGACCGCCCGAGAATACCCTTCCTGAAGCCGTTTCGTGATGGGCCCAGGGGCTTCATCGCCGATCGGGCGCCCATCGACTCGAACGACGGGCATCACTTCGCGAATGCTACTCGTGATGAAGGCCTCGTCGGCAGCGAACAGGTCGTCGGGCATGAGTTCCGTCTCCGCCACCTCGATGCCCTCGTCGACGCAGACCTGAAGCACCGTCGCCCGGGTGATGCCGACCAGAATTCCGAGCTGCGGCTCGGGCGTCCGTACAACGCCGTCCTTGACCAAGAACAGATTGCTCGACGCGCCTTCGAGGAGTTGTCCCCCTCGGCCAAGCATGATCGCCTCCTGCGCGCCACGCTGCTTGGCCTCGTGCATCGCCAGCAGGTTGGCCAGGTAGTTCGACGCCTTGGCTCCGGCGGCCCGAAGGTCGTCGGTCGGACGCGAGGCGCGAAGCAGTGCGACCTCGACCCCCTGCGCGTAGTGCTCGGCGGGGTACGCCTTGATCGGAGCGGTGATGATCACCCGAAGCGGAGACTCCGCCGTCGTGGGGTCGTACGTAAGCGGCCCCGTGCCCCGGGTGATGACGACGCGAATGTACCAATCGCCCTCTCCGGCCGCGGCCACGGTCGCACGAACTTCTTCGGCGAGTGCCTCGAGCGAAACCGGCATCGGGATCATCAACCGATCCGCCGACCTGCGCAGTCGCTCGAGATGGGCGTTCTCGGCGAACGGCACGCCGCCGTAGGTTCGGTACACCTCGAACACGCTGTCCCCATAGAGGAACCCGCGATCGAGCACCGACACGCGGGCATCGGCACCGTCGACGATGTGGCCGTCGATGCTCACTTTGCCTGACACCATGATCAACCCTTCAGTTGGCTCAGCAGCGCTGAAGCCTGATCGTGGCTCGCGTCCTCGGCAAGTGCTCGTTCGAGCATCGTGATCGCCTTGCGCGTGTCGTCTTGTCGCGACGCGATGTCCCCGAGGTAGTAGTAGACGTCCGCCTTTTGAATGCCGGAAGAGTCGTCGAGCTTCTGGAGCAGCAGGGCACGGAAGCTCTTTTGGGCCCGATCGAGATCACCTTGGCCGTGGGTCAGCTTGCCGAGGTCACGAAGGATCGCGACGTTCGTGAGATCGATCTTGAAGGCTGCGTCGTAGGCCGCGAGCGCCCCAGACGCGTCACCAGTCGATTCGAGTGCTTGTCCCAAGCGATGATGATGGTTCGCGAGCTCACGGCTTCGTTGCTTGCCAAAGCTCTCGATGATCTGGCGGAGGATCGGAACCGCATCCTGTTGGCGACCCGCGGCGACGTAGAGATCACACAGAGGTACCAGCGCCCCTCGATCGCTCCCGTCGAGGGCAACCGCTCGCTCGAGATAGTTCGCAGCAGACGACGGATCATCGAGGCGATCGCGATAGACGTCCGAGATCGTGCGAAGGAGTGCGACACGCTCCGGCTCGGTTGTCGCCGATTCGAGTTCGTCGTCCAGGACCTTCGCAAGCCCTTGGTGGTCGCCCTGTGCTTCGAGGTGCGCCTTGAGCACGTTGCGAGTGGTCGGGTCACCAGGGAACCGCGAATACGCGGCCTGCAGCAGGCGCCCGCACTGCGCGTCATCGTCGATTCGGGTGGCCCAAACCTCGGCAGCACGGTGAAGGAGTGCGATCGCCTCGGGCTCCTGAAGCCGCTCGGCAAGAGCTTCGAGAGCTTCGGCCAGCTCCGTCCACTGGCGCTCCTGCTCATAGAGCGCAGCAAGCGCGCGAAGGGAGTTGTCGTCGGGACCGATCTCCGCATGGATCCGGACGTATGCATCGATCGCCGCCGACGGATCGTTCCGTCGGTCTGCATGCAATGTCGCGATGCGTGATAGGAGCGCGCGGTGCGACTCCTCCATCGGCTCCACGATGCGGGACGTCAGCATGGCTGCGAGATCATCCCATTGCTCACGCGACTCGAAGAGTCGTTCGAGCTCGACCGTTGCGGCCTCATGCCCGGGGTCATCGCGCAGCACTTCACGCAGCATGGCAATCGCCGCCGCTTGGTCTCGGAATGAATGCTCGTATAGCCCAGCCAGACGAACCTGGAGCGCAGGTCGCTCCGCATCTGTCGCGACCTCGGCACGGCGTTGCAAGAGGGAGCGAAGGGCCTCGCTTCGATCGTGGGCTTCGTAGAGCGACTCCAGAGCATCCATGGCCGCCACGTCGTTCGGCTGAAACTCGAGGGCAGCTTCGTAGGCCTCGATCGCGGCGCGCGAATCGCCGAGGTGGGCTTGGTATACGCCGCCCGCGTCGCACGCGAGTACCGCACGCTCTTCGTCCGTCCCGCTCGCCTCGCGGCTCCGCTCGAGCAAGCCGACCACCTCGTTCCATCGCCCTTGCGCACGGCGTAGTGCAGCAAGCGCCTGGAGCGCGGAGAGGTCATCGCGCGCCACCGAAAGCAGCTCCTGGTAGCAGTCCGCGGCGAGTTCGGGCTCCCGTAGTGCCTCGTTCGCGATCTCCGCAGCCTCTCGCAAACGTTCGACGCCCTCTTCTGCAGACGGCTCGACCTTGGCCCACGCCCGAAGCGCACCGACCAGGTCCGAAGCGCGATCTTGTTCCCGCAGGAGCATGACTCGCTGCGCATGGGCTTCGAGAGGCTCGGGGTCGAGGTCGATCGCATCGACGAGTGATTTTTCGGCAGCCCGCGCGTCCGAGAGCTGGTCGCGATACCACGTCGCGGCCCGCAGGCGAAGCTCATAGAGCGCGCGACGGTCGAGGTCTTGATGGGATGCGATCTCGTCGACCAACCCTCGCAGGTCTTCCCAGCGACCGGATTGCGCGGCAAGCCTCTCGAGGGTCTCCAAGAGCACAACATCCCGCGGGTCGAGCTGCACCGCCTGTCGCATGGCCTGCAGCGCTTCGTCCGGGCGGTCGAGCTCCGTTTCCCAGATCTCCGACGCCTCGGTGAGGAGCGTGACACGATCGGCATCCGTGGAAGCAATGGCGACGCGCTTCGCGTACAACCGGACCACTTCCTCCAGATCGCCTTGCTCGCGGTAGTACTCCTCGAGCGTATCGAGGGCGCTCGCGGCAACCTCGACCTTGCTGGCAAGGCCTTGAATCGCCGTCACGGCGTCGCCTCGGCCTTCGTCTTGGGCGAGAACCTCACGGTACGCTCCTAGCGCGCCCTCGAGATCCCCGAGATAGGCGGCGCGAAGTCGACCCTGTCGTAGCCACAGCGAGGGCCGATCGGCATCGTCGACATCGAGTCGTCGCGTCACGATCTCGTGGAGCCGATCCCATTGCTCGGTCTTCTCGAAGAGCCGGTCGAGGTCGGCGAGAATCGAGGGCTCGTCCCCCACGAGAGAAAGCGCGCGTTCACCTGCGTCGATCGCCTTGTGATGATCGTTGAGCTCCGACTCGGCGATGCGGGTTACCCGTCGAAACAGCGTCGCCCCGTGCTCCGGATCGAGGCTGGCACTCGCCTCGCCGAAGAGAACGTCTACCACGTCGCCCCACCGTCGAAGATCGCCGGCCACCGTCTCGGCGCGGTCGATGATCTCTTCGTCGTGAGGACGCTCACCGATCGCCTGAAGAAGCGCATCGAGCGCGCCGTTTGGATCCTGGCGGCCGTCCTGATGAACGTCCGCCAGCGCCACGAGCTGCTCGGCCTTCTCGTGCGGGTCGGCCATCGCATCCGCGCGGAGGCGCAGGAGGGCGGCCAGATCATTCCAACGCTCATGGGTCCGCAGGTACGGCTCAACCACGGCCGCGGCGTCTTCCCGGTAGTCCGCAAGCTTGGTGATCCGGAGAAGCGCCTGGACCGACGGCTCATGGGCTTCGTCGAGCCGCAAGATTTGGCCGTAGACCGAAATCGCGCTGAGTTCGTCGTCGAGCTCTCGCTCCATCACGTTCGCGAGCTGATGGGTCAGCTCGACGCGCTCTGCATCGTGCTGCGCGGAGTCGCTTCGCCGCTGCAGGATATCCACCAAATCTTGCCACTGGCCCTGTCGTTCGTAGAGCCGACTGAGCCCTTCGAGCGCACCTCGATGCTGCCCATCGGCCTCGAGAACGGCACGGAACGCGTCACAAGCGGCATCCGGACGAGCCAGCTGCGCCTCGTAGAGTTCGGCAAGCCGGAGCCCCACGTCCACACGGGAGTCCGGATCGGGCTCGAGCGCGAGACGCTGCTCGAGGACGTCGGCAAGCCGTTCGCCGTCGTTGCTCGAAGCGAACAATCGATCGAGGGCCTCGAACGCATGCAGGTCATCTGGCTTCTCACCCGTTGCTTGCTGGTAGTATGAGACCGCTCGCTCGGAGTCGGCGAGCTGTTCCTCGAAGAGCGCACCGAGCCGATTGAGCAGCATCGCGCGGGTCTCTCCGTCGGAGGCGTTCTCTAGTTTACGCTCGTAAACCTTAGAAACTCCGAGCCAATCGCCGACCATGACTTGCAGGCCTTCGAGTTCGTCGAGGATGTCGGTAGCTTGGGAATCGACCTCCAAGATGCGGCCCAGGCTTTCGATCGCCGCACGGGGATCACCAAGATGCAGATCCTGGGTGTTGGCGATACTTCGAAGAAACGCCACTTGATCCTCAGGCTCATCGGCGGCCGCGCGGGCCGCCTCACAGACGCGGATGTATCCCTCCCAGTCCTCGAGGGCGCCCGCGAGTCGATCGACCGCCTCCCGCGCCTGGCTGTCCGAGGGCTCTGCGCAGAGCGCCTGGCCCCACGCGGCAAACGCCTTCTCGCGATTCTGGCTCCGCGTGTCGTGGAGCACACCCACCTCACGCCACGCCTCG
>JBATTM010000641.1:0-2653 GCA_049670545.1 Polyangiales bacterium | reverse complement strand
TCCCATTGCCGAGGATCACGTTGATCAGCTTGTCAGGTCCGCCACCGAACGCCGCGAGATTGGTGAGCTGAAACAGCTTGGTTGCAATACAAAGCCGGACCGCCGGCGGCACGTCCGCAGCTTCCGGTACTGGGCTCGCTTCACCCGGAAGCTCGATCGGCCCGAACGTCGGCGCGCCGGTCGTGCGATCGAGACCGACCAGGAACCCGTCGGTGCTCGCGGCAACGATCGAGTCGGTGGGTCGGTGGTATTGAACGCCGAAGACCCCGACCTGCGGCACGTTCGGAAAGCCTGCGGGGACGTCCCAAATCACCGAACCGTCAGAACGAACGGCCAGCGCCCGATCGGCCAGTACCACGAAGATCGCCTCGGCGTCGTCGTTCGTCGGATCGCGAAGGACCACCGGCGTCGAGAAGCCCGCCAGGCCCTCCGTGGTCGCGGGGATCGCCCAACGCCGCGACCCATCCGACGGGTCGAGCGAAATCAACACGACCGGCTCGTAGGGAAGCAGCGGAACGAAGTACACGTTGCCGTCGCTATCGAAGACCGGGCCCGTTGGGTTGAATGTGGCCGTCTCGGTCCGCCAGTCGGTTTCGAAGAGGGGCGCCACCGCCCGCTGGATCTCGTCCGAGCTTCGGGGTCCCCCGTGAATGTTGCGCCACGTCGCTTGCGAGCTGAGTGCGCGCGGACGACGCTCGACGTCGCGGCATCCTGCAGGCGTCCAGTCGGTGCGCAGCGGGGTCGGAAACTCCTTGATCGCAACGAGCTGCGCTGAGGCGAGGTTCGCGGCAAAGCTCGCAAGCATCAGCGCGGCCAGGGTGAGGGTGAGAACGAGTTTACACGGCATGATTTCCTCCTTTGCGTCCGAGGCCGATGAAAACGCGGCCCCAGAAGTGTCCGCATGCTGGGCCGTAGCCGCGCTTGACCCGGAGTTGGAACGGGACGAGAGTGATGTTCGAACAGGCCACATGCGAGATTCCAAGCGCCCCCCCACGAGCAACGACAGTCGGCGAATCGGAATCTCGACGCTCCTCGGTCGGGCCTTGCTGGCCAACCTCGCGCAGCTTGGCATCGACGCCGAAGCCGTCCGTGAGATCGCGGGTGTCGAGGCTGAGCGCCTCGCCGATCCACGGGAGCGACTCTCACACCGCGAAGTCGCCACGATGTTCGAAGAGGCCGAACGCATCGGCGGGGATCGCACCATCAGCCTCCAAGTCGCCGGGAAGGCGCAGACCCTTGCCGGGGGAGGCGTACTCGGGCCGTTGTTCCTCAGCAGCAGCGATGGCGCGCAGGCCCTCGACTACTTGGTGCAATACGGAGACCTGCTCGCCGGTGGGCTTCGGGTAGAGCCACACCGGCTCGAAGGCGACTGGATCGTGCGCTTCTTCGCGGCAGACGTGGAACTCGAGCTGTTGTCGCGGATGATGGAGTGTCTCTTGGCCGTCGCGGTTCGCGCGTTCGAACTCTCGCTCAACACGAAGCTCCAGCCGAGCCAGGTGTCGTTCCGACACGCTGCCCCCCCTGACGTCGAGCCGTTCCGCCGGTTCTTCGGCTGCGATGTGTATTTCGACGCGGAGTACTACGAGCTTTGCCTGCCCGAACGGTCACTCGGCCAGAGCGCAATCGGGGCACATCCGCGCATCGTAGAGCAGCTCCAAGAGATGGCCGAAAGCGAGCTCAGGCTGGTCTCACCACGATTCACGACCGCCGTCCGCGAACGGATCGTGGTGCTCTTCGAGCAGGAGGCACAGGCGAGCCGCGCGCACGTCGCCAAGGCGATGAAGCTCACGGAGCGGACACTCCAGCGACGCCTCGCCGAAGAGGGAACCACCTTTCGCGAGGTCGTCGACGGGGTCCGGCTCGATCGCGCTTCAGCGCTCCTGCGGGACCCGAGCGTCCGTGTCGCCGATGTGGCGTACGCAGTCGGCTACGACGAGGTCACCAGCTTCACCAAAGCGTTTCGACGATGGACGGGCGAGAGCCCGACCGCATTTCGTGCGCGTCATCAAGGGCACTAAGCCGCGTCGATGCCCGGCGTCCAGGGCAAGTCCGTGACGCCGAACTCGTAGCCAAGCCGCGAGAGCAGGGCTGTGACCTGTCCGCGGTGATGGGTTTGGTGGTTGAAAAGATGTGCAGCCAGGGCGTAGCGGGGAAGAGTCCTTGTCTTGTTGTACAGCACGCTCTTGAACTCGTACGACTGGTCAACGTCTCCGTCTCGAACCTGCGCAGCCCATTCGCTGATCGCGTCGTCGACTTCCGCACGTCGCTCACGGAGCGGGTCGAAGTCTTTGATCTGTGGTGGCTGGTAGCGCTCGACTCGACGATCAGAGTCCTGCAATCGGACCAAGATCGCGTCATCCGCCCACACGAGGTGGTCGAGCGTGTTGTGGATCGAACCAAAGAAGGCCCCGAGATCTCTCTCCCGGTCGGTCTTGGGCACTTCCGCACAAACGGCGTAAAGCCTGTCGTTCATCCATCGGTTGTATCCGGCCATCAGCCGGGCGAACTCGCTCGCGTTCATCAAACGAGGATACCATGGTGGACACCGTGCCCGTCGCGCCGGGGAAGTTCTCAGGTACCGGCGGCCAACTGGGATCGATGAACATGCGAGACGCCTCAGGCGTCTGGCGCAAAACCCGAACCGACCCTAGTC
>JBATTM010000640.1:0-1560 GCA_049670545.1 Polyangiales bacterium | reverse complement strand
GCGCGGCTGCTTGCCGATGGACCTACTGCGACTCCCTGCGAGCCAGGCGGAGCAGGAGGCATTGATCGCGGACTGTGGCTCCCGGAGCCTCGAAACGTGCCAACGCAATCCTCTTTGCTTGATCGAAATCGCCTCCGCGCTCGACCTCGAGGCTCAATGCAGCCGACCGGAGGAAGTAGGATGCATGGCGCTCGGACAGCTCTGCACGCTGTCGATCTTCGTCGCCGAGAACCAAGCCGGCGAGTTGTTCGTGTTCTCCGCGGGCTGCGGAAACACCGACTTCACTAGCGTCAATCTCTCACTCGATGATCCGCTATTTCAACTTCTCTTCGAGGGCGAGACCAGCGTCTACGAATGGCCGCAATGCGACTAGGTCATAACGAAATGCCGTTCATCCTGGGCATGCTCATCATCCTGGCGAGTGCTTGCAGCGATTCGGGTGTGGGCGATCTCGATGGCGGCGTCGGCGTCGCCGATAGCGGGGTCTGCTTCGACGAGAGCCTGCCGGGTGAGCCTCCGCCGGAAGATGCCCAGCCATGCCTTCACGAGGGTGAATGCGACGAGCTCGAGTACTGCTATCGACCTCGATGCAAAGGCGAAGGTTGGTGCACGGAGCGCCCTCAGACGTGCCCGGACATCTATCTCCCCGTGTGCGGATGCAACGGTTTCGAGCACGGCAACTGGTGCTACGCGGCGGCTCGCGGTGTGAGCACGACTTCCTGCGACGAATGCCCAGCCTGCGAAACGACTGGCGACTGCGAGCCAGACCAGTTTTGCAACGCGTTCGGCGACTGTTCGGGTCCTGGGAGCTGCGGAGTACGGCCCGAGCATTGCTCGGATCTGCTCGCGCCGGTGTGCGGGTGTAACGGTGTGACCTATGGAAGCGAGTGTCTCGCGTGGGCTGACGGTGTGAGGATTGCCGCGCGCGGCGCGTGTGAGTGCGAGAGTTCTGACCACTGCGCCGAAGGTGAATACTGCACCGGAGAGTCGTGTGACGCGCCGGGAACGTGCGAGTCCATCGAAGCCGCCTGCACGACGGGGTCTTCCCGAGCGATCTGCGGTTGCGATGGCGTCACCTACAGAAACGAATGCGAGGCAGCCCGCGAAGGCGTACGCCTCGATGCGTACGCAGCCTGTGGAACCTATTGACCACGAAACCGCTCACACAGAGCGCTCTCGCGCGCGTGTGAGGGGCGGCACGTGGGGGGGTTTCGCGCGAGCTTTCAGTAGGCGGCGGCTCGGAACGGAGCTGAGAGGATCAGGGGCGAAACTGAGTGCAGATTTGGCGAGATTTACGCACCGGCGTCAGTTGAGATTGCCCTTTTTGGCGTCTCATGGTTCCCTGTGGAGTCTTAGTCAGTCCTCTAGTCCTGTTTCCCGCGGTGGTCTTATGCTCGTTCGATTTCTTGTTGGTTGCGGCGTCCTTGCGTGTCTTGGAGTGCTGTTCGGTTGTGGGGACGACGGCTCCCAAGGTGCCGGCAACACGGAACTCGAGGTGCTCGTTGCAAGCGGGAAAGTCCTCGTTGCGTCCGTCGAGTACACGGTCGTCTGTCAGGGTGC
>JBATTM010000639.1:0-3134 GCA_049670545.1 Polyangiales bacterium | reverse complement strand
GCAAAGCGGGCGGCGGCTCCCGAAGCATCGTCGCGCAGCGCCAAGTCGGCGTTCGGCAACGGTGGCAGCGTGAGCCAAGCCATGGCCGAGCCACTCGAAGAGTTCGATGCCGACGACGACTTCCTCGACCACGAGGCCACGCGCGTCCACGACTACCCAGATCCGGACGCAACGGTTGTGGGTGGTTCGACGGCGGGTTCGTTGCCCCAGCCACGTCTGACGCCGGTGGCGCCGAAACCGACGCCGTCTCGGCTCGAGACCGAAGTCCCCGATCTGTTTGGGCCCGACATCGCGAACTCGTTCCAACCGGCGGGGGCTCTCACCCCAGCGCCAGGCGAGTTCTTGGATTCGCGCCTTCTCGACCCCGCCGTTCCAACCGTGCCGCCGCCCGCAGGGCTGCCTTCCGGCCCTGGAATCCCCGTCGAAGCCTTCCGGCCGCCAACCGAGCGCGCGCCTGCTTCTCCGAGTCCGTACACCGAGGAGAGTGCGTCCGGAGCGAATCCCGTCCCTGCGAAACCCAGTTCTGCCGGCGCCAAGCGCGCCGCTCTTTGGCTCGTCGCGCTCGCCGTCGTCGCTGCGGGTGGCTTTGGGGCCTGGCAGTTCGGCGTGGTCGACACGCTGAAGGAACTCGCCGCGCCCTACATCGGTGACGAGATCGAGGTGATCCAACCCTCCGCGCGGACGCCGGTTCCGAGCCAAGCTGCGGTCGAGGAAGTTCCGGTCGATGTAGCGGAAGAGGCCGCCGATCAGGAGGTCGCGGTGCAAGAAGAAGTCGATGCGGTCGTCGCGCCGGCCGCCAAGGCGGGTCCTGTAGGGCTCGTCAACGTCGTGATCCGATCGCGTCCTGCGCGTGCGTTCGTCGCCGTCGATGGGAAGCCCGCTGGCCGTGCGCCCGTGACGTTGAAGCTAGCGCCCGGAACCAAAGTCACCCTTGTTGCACGCGCCCGTGGGTACCTCGGGAAGACCCAGACGCTGACCGTCGGGGATGCGGCGTCGACACTGACCATGGCGTTGCCGAACCTTCCGTACTTCGTCGAAGTCACGAGCAATCCGACCGGCGCCCGCGCCAGTGCGGTCGGTGGCGGAGAGATCCGCACCCCAGGCGACATGCGCTTCAAGTCGATGCTGAGCCCGCGCGAGATCGTCATCTCCAAAGATGGCTACAAGACGCTGACCAAGAAGGTTTCGCGCAACGACTTCCGCGAGGAGGCGAAGCGCATGGTGACTTCGATCAACGTGACGCTGGAGCCCCAGGGGGCCGAAGATGTCGCGGCGGCGACATCTGACGCGGCCGCAAGCGACGAGCCATCCGAGGATCCCGCGCCCAACACGGCGTCGCCTGAACCACGCGTTGCTGACCCCTCGACCGAGTTGCCGTCCGAACCTGCGCCGCCTACCGAAATAGACGCTCCCTCGGTGCCTTAGGCACGCGGTAGAACAGCCGCACGCTCAACAGCCCCACCAGAAACCCGCCGATGTGCGCGAACCAGGCGACGCCGCCGCCGCCCTCGGCGAGAAGCCCGAGCGACAGGTAGCCGAGGACGAGTTGCAGCATGAACCACACGATGATGAAGATCGCTGCGGGTACTTCGAAGAATCGGATGAAGATGAAGATCGGTACGAGAGTCACGACCCGCGCCTGCGGAAAAAGGATCATGTAGGCCGCGAGTACCCCTGAAATCGCCCCCGACGCGCCGATCATCGGGACCATGCTCTCCGGGTCGACGAGGACCTGGCCCGCCACGGCGCCAAGCCCGCAAACCACGTAGAAGGCGACGAAGCGTGCCCTCCCAAGAACGTCTTCGACGTTGTCCCCGAAGACGTGGAGGAAGAGCATGTTGAACCCGAGATGGAGGATCCCGCCATGCAAGAACATGCTCGTGATCGGTGTCACGACGCTTCCGAGCGCCCCGCCGTCGACGCGTGACGTGCCCCATTGGCCGTGCACGAGCAGATCGGGAATCACGCCGAATCGCATCACGATCGCCTCGGCATCGGATGCCCCGAACGTCATGCTCGCGACGAAGATCAATACGTTCATCGCGATCAGGGTCCACGTTACGACCGGGGTTCGTCGGGTGTGGTTGTGGTCACGAATCGGGATCACGTCACCGCGATCGTAGCGCGTCCGACACCCGCCGGCAGCGGCAACACTCGAACGCACCTCGGTTCACGTCGTGCTAGAGCTTGACCATGGATGCGGGACACCTCCTCGGACCAAGTGGGCCCTTGGCGCGTGGTGTGTCCGGTTACGAGCACCGTCCAGGCCAAATTCGGATGGCACGGGCCATCCAAGACGTCCTCCACCACGACGGCACCCTTCTCATCGAGGCGGGAACGGGAACGGGCAAGACGTGGGCATACCTGATTCCCGCAGCGCTCAGCGGACGACGGATTCTCATCTCGACGGGCACCCGCGCTCTACAGGACCAGATCATGGAGCGGGATCTTCCTGCGCTCGAGCGTCACCTCGGTCTCGACATTCGAGCCGCCTGCGTCAAGGGCCTCGGCAACTATGTGTGCCTCCGTCGTTTCAACGAGTTTCTCCAGAGCGCCGACGCAGGTAAGGGTCGCTTTGGGCGCACGCTTCCGTCTCAGCGCTCTTGGGTCGAGACCACCAAAACCGGGGACCGCGCAGCACTCGCCTCGGTTCCAGAGGACGACCCCTTGTGGGCGCGCGTCGTGAGTGGCTCGGACACTCGGATCGGCGCACGCTGCGACTACTATGACGACTGCTTCGTGACCGCCGTCCGCCGTCGCGCCGAGGACGCGCAGGTGGTCGTCGTCAACCATCATCTCTTCTTCGCTGACCTTTCGCTTCGAGACACCGGCTACGCTTCCGTGTTGCCCGACTACGATGCCGTGATCTTCGACGAAGCTCACCAGATCGAGGATACCGCGACTCTCTTTTTCGGAACACGACTCTCGATCGCCATGATCGAGCGACTCGTACGAGATGCGCGCGGTGCCCTGTCGGGTGGCGAGGAATCCAGAAAGCGCGACAGGCTGCTCGATGCAATCCTCGCACGGACATCGGGCTTCTTCGGCGAGCTTCCTCAGTCTTCGCAGGGAGGTCGGGTGCCACTTGAGCCCGACGACACCCCCAAAGAGGCCCTTTTCGCGCTCGACAACGC
>JBATTM010000638.1:0-3262 GCA_049670545.1 Polyangiales bacterium | reverse complement strand
GTGGAGGAGCCCGGGGTGGCGGCGGGTGTCATTGGTGGAGCTGAGGGGGCTCGAACCCCTGACCCCCGACTTGCAAAGCCGGTGCTCTCCCAACTGAGCTACAACCCCATGGATTTCGTCCCAACTCCGGCGCCTGGCCGGCTTATTGCTGGACTCGCTTCGCTGCGAGGTACTTGTGTACCTCTCACTTCGCTCGCCCAGCAAACGCTCGCCCATCCACCGAATCTGGAACGAAATCCATATCGGTGCGAAGCTAGCAGCCCTACTTCCCGTTCTGGCACCGGCGCAGGATTTTTGTGTCAGGTCCGAGCGCCCCCGCAGGCCCGTAGTGAGAGCTACACCCGTAGCTCGCAGCGGAGGGCTGAGGAGGTAAGCCGGAGCTGGCGCAAAAAGACAAGCCGGTGGGGCACGCTAGACTCGAACTAGCGACCTCACCCTTATCAGGGGTGCGCTCTAACCACCTGAGCTAGTGCCCCGTGTGAATCTCGCAAACTGTCAAAGAGCGTCAGAGAGCCGTCTTCGGAAACCGTCTTCGAAGCTTGTTTGGGGCTAAGCCCTGAAAACTACTTCGTTTTGTGGGTTCCCGTCCCCAACTTCATCCGCAAAGGGACGCCTTCTTTAGCGGCTCCCCAGAACCCGGTCAAGCACTTTTCCAAAAAGGGGACAGTCCCCTTTTTTCTAAGGGTTAATGCCCCTTTTTAACCCTTCGTTAAAGGGGACTGTCCCCTTTCTATTCGGGTGGGGGGATGAGGTAGTAGGAGGAGAGGAGAGCGAACATTTCCTCTTCGGTCGTGATGCCGCCGGCGAGGGGACACGCGTCGCAGACTCCGCCTTCTCCGCATGTGTCGTCGTCTTCTCCGCAAATCACTCCTTGGCGGCCGCCCCCCCCGTGCCAATGTCGGGTGAGACACTCCTAAGCTGAAGATTAATGAATCGGGGCGTGGGAGCATGGAGTCATGGTGCAACGAGCAGAGATGGAAGCGGCCGTCCCCGCAGCGGCGGAGAGAGTGCGTGATCTTCGGAGCGAAGTCGTCGATCCTCAGGTCGTGGATAAAGCGAAACGGAGGCGCTTTAGCGGTTCGTACAAGTTGAAGATCCTCGAGGAGGTGGACCGGCACCCCGGCCAAAGCGGGGCCATCCTTCGGCGCGAGGGGCTGTACAGCTCGCACCTGAGCGCGTGGCGCAAGCAGCGCGACGACGGCGCACTCAAGGCGCTCGACAAGAAGCGTGGCCCCAAGGGCAAGAGCGCCGAGCAGCTGCAGCTCGAAAAGCTTCAGCGCGACAAGGCGCGCCTTGAGCGCGAGCTTTTCAAGGCACGCGCGATCATCGACGCCCAAAAAAAGCTTGCCGAGATCTTGGGCGTGGACCTTCCGAAGATCACGGACCTCGATTCGGACAAGAGCGAATGACGGCGCTGGTGCGCGAGCTCGGCGAAGTGGTCGGCGTCACCGGGGCGTGTGCGGCGCTCGGCGTGCCACGACCAAGCTACTACAGGCGCAGCCGTCCGGCGCCGCGACGTGGTCCAAAGAAGCGGCCTTCGCCACCTCGCGCGCTGTGTCCGAGCGAGCAGCAGGAGGTGGTCGAGGTGCTGCACTCGGAGCGCTTCGTCGACCAAGCGCCGGCGCAGGTCGTCGCCGCACTGCTCCAAGACGGCGTCTACCACTGCTCGGCTCGCACGATGTACCGCATTTTGAGCGCTCGGGGCGAAGTCCGAGAGCGCCGCAATCAGCTGCGCCACCCGCGCTACCGGCGTCCGGAGCTCTTGGCGACCGGGCCCAATCAAGTGTGGAGCTGGGATATCACCAAGCTACGCGCGGCGCAGAAATGGACCTACTACTACCTCTACGTGCTGCTCGACATCTTCAGCCGCTACGCGGTGGGCTGGATGCTGAGCCACCGCGAATCGGGGGAGCTCGCCGCCGAGCTCTTGGAGCAGAGCGTCCACAAGCAAGGCGTCGAGCCCGAACAAATCACCGTGCATGCGGACCGCGGCTCGGCGCCGACGAGCAAGACACTCAAGCAGATGATGATCGACCTCGGGGTCAAGCGCTCGCACTCGAGGCCACGCGTCAGCAACGACAATCCTTTCAGCGAGTCGAACTTCCACACGCTCAAATCGCGACCGGAGTACCCGGAGCGCTTCGGGAGCTACGAAGATGCCGCAAGCTTCTGCCGGCGTACCTTCGACTGGTACAACCACGAGCATCACCACTCGGGCCTCGCCATGCTGACGCCGGCGCAGGTGCACTACGGCCACGCCGAAGAGGTCTTGGCCGAACGACAGCGCGTCCTCGATGCCGCGTATGCCGAGCACCCCGAACGATTCGTCCACGGACCGCCCAAAGTCCCCTCGCTACCGCAGGCGGTCTGGATCAACCCCCCGGAGGACAAGACCAAGAGCGAGATCAAACTTCACTAAACTCGAGACCGGAGTGTCTCAAAGTCATTGACACGTATCTCATGCGCATCTTGGATCAGGTGGGCAGCTCCGAATCGTGCAGAGGATCGCTGGGCGCCTCATTCGAGAATAGCGAGAAGTGTTCGGGCCGGTGCCATCCGCCGACGTTCGCGTAGTACTCGGTCATCTTGCGGCTGGTGTGCCCCAGCACGCGGATCAGATCTTCGAGAGCACCCCCGTTCATTCGCCAGTTACATGCGAAGGAATGCCGAAGCGAGTGGAAGCTGATGATATGCGCTCGACGGGCATGGGTGGGACGATCGAAACCGGCCAGATCGAGGACATGGTGGAGAGTTTCGCGAAAGATGCGATCATGTTTGTCGCGGGTCTGATTCGCCCGATTCGGAAACAAGAGCGCGAGTTCGCTCTTGGGGCATCGTCGCTGCCACTGTTTGAGCACTGGAAGGAATGCGTTCACGATCGGAACGAAGCGGCGCGAAGACCGTGTCTTCGTCGGACCGGTGTAGCTTCGCCGTACGTGGATGGTGCGCCGGTCGAAATCGATATCGGACCACCGGAGGCCAGCCAGCTCGCCGGCGCGCAAGCCTGTCATCAGAGCCGCGGTGTACAGCACGTAAGGCACTTCGGAGTGCGGGTCCTCGACCCGGATCATCCGCCGTGCAGCCTCAAGCAATCGATTCGCCTCCGCGACGCTGAGCCGGGGAGGTTCGTCGTCTTCATCGGGATCCACGCGTGGTGCACGAATCTCCGGAACGCGAAGGAGCCATCCGAGGGCGACCGCTTTCTTCAACATCACACGCAGGAGTGCGAGGTGATTCCGGACTGTGCGAGGCGCCAGTTGGA
>JBATTM010000637.1:0-2374 GCA_049670545.1 Polyangiales bacterium | reverse complement strand
CGTCCGGGTACTGCCCCTTGGCCCGCAGAAACTGCTGCATGACCGGGGTGTGCTCCTTCTTCCGCCCCCTGCCACGCACCGCCATGGCTCAGGTCTACTGAAAAATTTCGATGGTGGAAAGGGGCTCGAGGTCGAACTGCCGAACCCCGCTCTGCAAATCGACGAAGAAGAGTTGATCGAATTCCGGCGCAAACAGCAGCGAGGCCGGCAAGGATGTCGCGGTTCCGCTGGTGTTGGTGATCAGCACGCGAAACCCGTTGAAGATGCTGAAGCTGAGTTCTGCGAACGTGCCATCGGTGATCGGTACTTCGTCACTGAAGGGTCCAATTTGGAAGCTGACGAGGGGATTGGTGAACTGGACGTCGGGAAACGCCCTCCCCGCCAGGAGTGTATCGACATCGATGGTATTGTCCCCGCCGGCAGGGCACGGGTCGATCGGTGTGCCGCTCATCGCGGGGGTCGCGTCCGTGCACGTGATCGGGCGCGTGTCGTCGAGAATGCACTCGCCCTCGGCGATGTCGCCGTCGGCCGCGGGCGCGGCGGCCGTCCGATGAATGAATCCCGACTGGGTGCCGACGACGGTGTAGACGCCCTGGGTATGGACCTGGAACTCGATGAAGTTCGGGTAACACCGCTCGACGTCGCTAAGCTCGTAGCGATTCGGATTGGGGCTCCGGCCGAGTTCGAGCTCGTCCTCGAACGCCCGGATGATGGGAAACCAGACCGGGAAGTCGTCGATCTCGTCTTCGATGTCCCCGAATATCTGTTCGCAGATCGGGTCTTCCAACTGCGCGGGCGCAAGCTCGCCCGTGATGAGCAGCCGGTCGCCTCCATATTGGGTATTGACGATGCCCGTCTCCTCCGGGGCGCCAGGGAGGAGCGTCGGTTCCGATCCGATCACGGCGCCCAGCACGCCGATTTGGCAGAAGGGCACGCTGGTGGCCTGAAACCACGTCAGCCCGCCGTTGCTCCGCGGGATGCCGCGAGACGAGGTGTCGGAAAAGCTACCCCCGCCACCCTCGGACGTGGGAATCAATCCGCCGAGTCGCGCGTCCCAGCGCTCGGTTGGCGTGCTCCACGGTTGCGTGGAGCTGCAGATGAAGCCGATTTCGATAGGCCCGGGGGGATCGCTTTGCCCGAAGACCGCCCCGAGAGACTCTGGGCACGTGATGCGCTCGAGACCGGGGCCATCCGAGTTGCGGGGTTCGCCCGTGTCCGGGTCGATGGTTCCTTGCGATGCGTTGAACACCAACGAGGGCGTACCCGAGATCTCGATGGGATCGCTTGGCGTGAAACCGAATCGACGGCGGTGTCGGCGGATGCTCACGAAGGCGTCGGGTTCGGTCACGGTGTCGCACCCGGAGCCCCGGCAAAGCGCGTTCAGATCGTAGATGTCCAGGAAGAGGAGGTCCCCCGTCGAAATGCTCACCGCGAGAAAGACGCCGCGCATGTTGGCGGCGTTCTGGGCGTCGATCACCTCATCGCCATCCGTCGGGTCGCACAGCGAACTCACCGGCACTCTTCCGTTCACGACTTCGTATTCGGGCGTCAAGACCTCGATCGCGCGGACGTTCGCGAAGAGGTTGCGGTTGCGGTTGCGGGACTCGACGCCTTCCTCGTTGGCGCGCCCTGAGATTCCGGCCAAGATCGGGAGCACTTCGCCGAAGGTGTTCCTGAACGGGTTGGGAGGGGTGTAGTCGATCGCAACGATGCTGCTGTCGAACGCGCTGATGGCGTAGAGGTACCGCTGGGTGGCGTCTCGGTTGTCGACGGTGGCAGGTACGAAGGGTGTCGTGACCACGTGCCGCGTGGGTGTGCCGGTGGCGATCGTATCGAGTGGAACGGCCCCGAGCGGTCCGAGTGAGAATCGATGAATCACAGGTTGGTTCGCGTCGGCGACCAACAACACGTCGTCCGAGGCATCGTCCGGTGTGCCGCCGTCGTCGACATGAAGCGAGACTGGACGGGGCCCGGTCGTGAGCCCGTCGGTGCAGGTCTGGGTGGTCTGCACCGTCTTGACCTCGCGTGCGATGGCGCCTGGTGAGTCCGGGCAGATACGATTGTAGTCGCTTGCAGTGTCAGGCAGCGGAAGCGTCTGATCCTGCGGCGGCGTTGCCCCCGGGGTGCAGGCGGCTGCGCCCAGCGTGAGAGGAGGACCGGGCATGAGCGTGTTGGTGAGGAGGTTCCACCGGATCTGTTGGATCTGCCCCGTGTCGGGGATCGCCACGAACAGCCACCGGTAGCCGATCGTGCCGAGCGTCGCCCCATCGAGCAGGTCCTCGCTGTCGAAGGTTAGTTTCGGTGCCTCCGTCACGCTCTCATACAGCGCCAGGTCGCCCGGCCCCGAGTCGAACACGACGGGATCGTAGATGGG
>JBATTM010000636.1:0-2487 GCA_049670545.1 Polyangiales bacterium | reverse complement strand
CCCAACTGGGACGGTGAGGCGGCGGGGCCGGGCTTTGTCTCGCCCTCGACTCGCTCGAACATGTCGGCCGTGGATGCCGCCGGCGCGCGCTCGCGAAAATCGAGAAACGTGAGCTCGCCGGTCTCGGCTGAGTAGTAGAGCGCAAAGCCGCCGCCGCCGAGACCGCTGCTCGCGGGATTGACCACGCCCAACGCCAGCATGGTCGCCGCCGCGGCGTCGGCTGCGTTGCCACCCGCCGCGAGAATCTCGGCGCCGGCATTTGAGGCGAGAGCCTGATCGGAGGCGACGGCGTAGTCGCGGAACGTCGCGAAGCCGGGGTCGGCGGGAGGCGCGCCATCACCGCGCACCGATGTGCCGAAGGCCGCGTGGCTTGCGATCCACAACGCAGAAACGCAACCCAAGACGATGGAAGCAGAGATCTTCATCGCGCAACACCTTGCCTCCAAACCAGGGCGGGTGCTACCGAAGAGTCTCATGCGTTTCGTGTTCGTGATGGACCCGGTCTCGACTGTCCTCGTTGACGAAGACACGAGCTTTGCGTTGATGCTGGAGGCGCAGGCGCGCGGTCACCAGGTCGCGCACTGCCTTGCCGCCGATATTGGGCTTCGTGGAAAGAAGGTGATGGCGAGGATTCGCCAGGCGACCATGCAGCGTGACCCCGACGAGCCGATCACGCTTGGGGAAGCACAAGACGTCAATCTCGCCGACGTCGACGCAGTGTTCATTCGAAAAGATCCCCCGTTTACCGACGAGTACTTGTGGCTCACGTTGGTACTCGACCACGTGGCTACGGAGACCTTGGTGGTCAACAGCCCGCGTGGGCTCCGTGAAGCGAACGAAAAACTCTACGCACATCATTTCGACGAAGTCTCACCACCCACCATCATGACCAGCCATCGCGACGAGATCCTTCGTTTCTTGAGCGACATCGGTGGCAAAGCGGTGATCAAGCCGATCGACGGGCACGGAGGCGAGGGTGTCTTCATCCTTGCCAACGGGGACAGCAACCTGAACGGACTGATCGAGTCGGTCACCCACAACGGTCGCCGAAACGCGATCGTACAAGCGTTGGTTCCCGAGATTTACGAGGAGGGCGACAAACGAATCCTGTTGGTCGATGGTGAGCTGCTTGGCGTCGTAGCGAGGATGCCGAGCCAGGGCGACCATCGGAGCAATGTTCACGTGGGAGGGTCTGCCGCGCCTGCCGAGTTGAGCGACGCAGACCGAGAGATCATCGCGACCCTGCGCGACAGACTCGTCGCGGACCGACTCTTTTTCGTCGGGTTGGACGTCATCGGCGGGAAACTCATCGAGGTGAACGTGACGAGTCCGACGCTCATCCAGCAGATGTCACGGCTCATGGGGCGCAATCTCGCAACGCCGGTCATCGAGAGGCTCGAGGAGAAGGTTCGCGCGTTCCCTCAGACCGCCTAGGGGGCGTTGGCGCGCACGACGGCGTTTACCGCGACGGCGACGGCGAGCCCGACGCCAAGCGCCACCATGAACGCAGTCGACGATCGCAGCACGTCGAGCCCGTCGAGAAGCAACCCGGTCATGCCAAAGAAGGCGATGACGAATGTCCAGAATCGCATCGACTTCAAACTCGCGGGGAGCGTACCATCCGCGCGATCAGTCTCGATGTCGGGCGCACCATCCGCGAGAAGGAGCGACGCCATCAGCAGGATCGCGCTCAGAACCAGCGAGAAGATGTAGGCCTGAATGAACATCGCTCAGTCCGTGTCCTCCCGAACACCCACCGCCCCCCAGCCGACTTCGACGGGAGGGAACTCGGCGTCGACGCACGCACGGTCGAACGCACGTGCGGAGGCCTCATCCTCGAAGAACGCCACGGCGACGTCGCCTCCGCCTGCGCCGCATGGTTTGGCGGCCCCACCATGGGCACGGGCGAGAGATGCGATGCGGCGAAGCTTGGTCTCGACGATCGGGGCTCCAGCGCCGCGCCCGAGTGCGTCCATGGCCAGTCCGTACGCGTCGGCCTCCGCGACGACCGCGGCTGACGAAGGGCCCTCGATCGCGTCCACGAATCGCTGGCCGACGGCCGAGAGCTCGGCGAGGATCCCTCGATATCCTCGTGGATCCCGTTCGCGAAACCCCTGTACCCTTTGTACGAGCTCGCTCGTTCGTACCGGGGTGCCGGTCCAGATCAGCCTGAGCGCGAGGTCGGCCGGTGGTCGCAGTGCCCTTCGCGACACCTGCCCAGGGCCGCGCTGGAACCGAAGGTACCCGCCGTAAGCCGATGCGGCGACGTCGACACCACTGCCCGAAGGCGCGACGGCGGCGTGCCCCCCGAAGGCACATTCGAAGATCTCGTCGACCACCTCGGGTACTGCGAGATCACGGCCGTGGTGTGCAAACACGGCGCCGGCAGCAGCCACCGCAGCGGCGGCTGAAGATCCAAGACCGAGCTTGGTGCCTTCCGATTGCAGGGCCGTCACGTCGATCGCGACGGGCGGCACGGCTCCGAGC
>JBATTM010000635.1:0-3257 GCA_049670545.1 Polyangiales bacterium | reverse complement strand
GCATCAGCGCACGCTCGAGTCTCGCGCCCGCGCCCATCAGAACGACGAAACGAGAACCACTGATCTTTGCGGCACGTTCGAAGTCGAGGATCCCGAGGTCGAGACCCACTTCAACATGGTCTTTCGGTGTGCCCTCGAACTCGGGTTTGGTTCCCCAGACGCGAAGCTCGACGTTGTCGTTCTCGGTGAGCCCATCGGGGGTGTCGGCGTGTGGCAGATTCGGCAGGTTGAGTAGGATCTGTTCGAGGTCGGACTCGGCGGCCGCCTGGCTGGCTTCGCCGGCCTTGATCTCGTCCCCGAGCACACGAAGCTGTTCGCGCTTGCTCTGGAACTCAGCTGACTTCTTGTCGGTCACGCGGGCCATCGCCTGGCTTGCTTCATTGCGTCGCTGACGAAGCGCTTCGACATCTGTAATCGCGTTGCGGCGCAACTCCGCCAGATCGCCGACGCGATCGAGAAGGGCGTCATCGACGAATCCACGGCGCGCGAGCGCCGCTTTTACCTCGGCCAGATTCTCGCTGGCGTACCGGAGGTCGAGCATGGGAGCGGGTCTACAACAACGCCGCGCTCGGCACCAGTCGCGCGCTTCTTGGCGGAGCCGAAAAAAGCTCCTAGATTGATCGATGTGACCAGCTCACCAACCCTCGAACGATGTGGCGTGATCGGCGACGTGCATTGTGAGGCAGAAGCGCTCGAGCGGGTGCTCGACGCGCTCGATTCGATGAACGTATCCACCGTGCTTTGCGTGGGCGATCTGGTCGACGGATATGGTGACGCGGATGCCACTCTCGGGATTCTGGAGTCGCGTGGCGTGCAGTGCGTGGCTGGTAACCACGAGCGCTGGCTGCTCGCGGGTACACAACGAACACTCGCGCATGCGACCCAAGCGGTGAAGGACGAGTCGAGAACGTTCATCGAATCGCTACCAAAGACTCGCCACTACGGGACGGCGAATGGAAACGCGTTGCTCTGTCACGGCGTAGGCGAAGCCGACGAAGCATGGCTGCTCCCAGATACCAAAGGCTACGCGCTCCAAGACATTCCAAGCCTTCGAGAGCTGATGCTCGACGACGAGGTGCGGTTCATGATCGGCGGGCACACCCACGAGCGCATGGTTCGCGTGTTTCAGGGGCTGACCGTGATCAATGCGGGCACGCTCCACCGCAAGAACGAGCAGAGTTTCACGGTCATCGACTTCGACGGGCTGACAATCGACTTTCATGCGGCCGCGCCAGGGCACGCACTCCTGCTCCATCAGCCGCTTCCGATCCCGCCGGCAGTGTCCTAGGAAGCGCGTTCAGCGCGCTTGGCGCCACAGTTCGGCGAGCGACGGACGGCTCCCGGTCAACAGGAACGCCACGCGAAACAGGCGTGCCCCGAGACGAATCGCGAGCCAGATGGAGACGATGAGCACACCGATCGCCGCCGCGATCTCCCACCACGCGATGCCGGCCGGATCGACCGCCAAACGCAGGACCACCGTCAGCGGTGCGGTGAACGGGATGTACGTCATGATCTGACTGAGAACGCCATGAGGTTCATCGAGG
This sequence comes from Polyangiales bacterium, assembly GCA_049670545.1. GTDB lineage: Bacteria > Myxococcota_A > Polyangia > Polyangiales > Houyiibacteriaceae > SG8-38. Next base: position 1,710 of record JBATTM010000635.1, on the reverse strand, counting down.
AGAATGACCATCACCATCAGGGGGAGCACCGCGAGCATCGCCCACCCGACCGTAAGCTTCTGGCTCTCCGCCGCGTTCGCCCCAAGGGCCGCAGTGGCGAGCATCAAACCCCCAAGAAACAAGTAGCCGAGTACAAACAACAGTGGAGCGATCAGGACAGCTTGCCACGGAATCGCGACGAAGGCGGAGAGCGCTGCTGACGCGGTGAGCGCGACGGCGACCACCATCGACGACCACACTGCGAATTGCACCAACCCTGCCGCGCCAAGTCCGAGCAACTTGCCCGCGAGTACTTCTTCGGGAGTGACGGATGACAACAGCACCTCGACGATCTTGCTCTCTTTGTCGGTCGCGACGGTTTGCACCAGGTAGCCGGACGCGCTGAGCAGCGCGGTAAGGAGCAATATGCCTAGGAAAAGTGGGATCGTGGTGCGTACCAAGAGGTCGAGGGTCTCGTTGGTGCCGATGAGGTCGTCGCCCGTCTCGGTGAGGCGCGCACGGACGAAATGGGCCGGCGTCAGGACCCGTGCCTGGACGTCCTCGTCGAGGCGATCGACCATGAGAGAACGTCGTAGCAAGGAGCGCAGCATGGGCTCGACCGTGGTCCCTCGCATACTGAGGAGCGGGGTCTTTTTCGCCTCCACCGCGCGAACGTGCCCGGAATCGAGATAGTCGGCTTCGACGATGTAGATCGCGCGGAGGTCGCCATGGGCCAAGTGCCGTTGCGCCTCCTCTCGTGAGTCGAAGAGCACGATGTCGATGGCGTTGACGCGCCACGTGGGTTGCGCGTCTGTCTCTTCGAAGACGGTCGAATCGACCACCCCGGCCTCGTCGACGAGGCCGAACGAAGAGCTTTCCGCGGCACGCTGCGTGAGGAAGTACGTCTGTGCGCCGAATACTGTGCCGGAGATCACCGCCAAGAAGAGTGGCAGGCCAAACGTCGTCAATACGTACGACCACCGCTTGACCACGGACAGCAGCTCGAACTTGGCGATGGAAGAAACACGATCGAGGCGCATCATTGCGCACCGCCGCCAACCAGATTCACGAAGATGTCATCCATCCGCGCCACCATGGGCTCGTAGCGATCGACAGCGACGCCATTCTGGACGAGTTCGCGAAGGTACCCGGCAGCGGTCTCCGACTGGGGAAGGGTGACACGCCATGCCCCGTTGGCATCCCGAACCGCGTCGACACCGATCGCGATCAGATCGGTCGAACTCCATACGATGACCTCATGCGGGGAGTACCGGCGTCGGATTTCGTCCAGGGCGCCGTACACGACGACCCGGCCCTGATGAATGAGTGCGACACGATCGCACAAGACCTCGACCTGGTGCATGAGGTGAGTCGACAACACGGTGCTGAGGCCCGCGGCCCGCCTCTCTTCGATCAGCTCTTTGACCAATGCGACGTTCACGGGGTCGAGGCCCGAAAAGGGCTCGTCCAGCACGCAGAGCTCCGGGTCGCTCATCAAGCAGGCGGCGATCTGCACCTTCTGCGTCATGCCTTTGGAAAGGCTCTCGATGCGCTGACCCGCGACGGCCGACAGCTTCATGCGGTCGAGCCATTGGTCGGCGGCTCGTTTCGAGGCGGGCGCGCGCAATCCCTTGAGCCTTCCCAGATACGTGAGCAGCTCGCGAACTTTCGCGCGGCGGTAGACCCCGCGCTCTTCGGGAAGGTACGCGGTTCGATCGAGCGACGCCCGGT
>JBATTM010000634.1:0-1976 GCA_049670545.1 Polyangiales bacterium | reverse complement strand
TGCTGGGTTCGGCGCTCCCTCGATATCCACCCGGTCCTCGAGGGAGGTGCGCAGGAACGCGGCCGGTGGCCCGGGACCCCGGATACGCTCACGATGGTGGGGTTCGGTGCCGCGGCAGCCGAGGTCCCCACGCGGCTCTCCCTCCAGCCTGAGATCGCGGCTCGCCGAGATGCCCTCGAAGACGCGCTGGTCACGCAAGGGGCTGTCCGCAACGCGCCCGGCACGCGCACCGCGACCGTGAGCAATCTCAGCTTCCGTGGTTGGGAGGGTGCGGTGCTGGTCGCCGCGCTCGATGTCGAAGGCGTGTGTCTGTCGACCGGAGCGGCATGCTCATCAGGCCTTCAGGCGCCGTCGGAGGTTCTTCAGGCCATGTATCCGGATGAGCAGTGGAGAGCTGGCTCGGCGGTTCGAATCAGTCTAGGAATCCAGACCACGGATGACGAGATTCGTCATGCGCTAGACGCATTTGGACGTGTTCTCGCGAGGGGAGCCTAGGAAAACCTCAACCAAATTCGAGACCGCCTTGCAGAGACTTCAAGTGACTTCAGGTTTTCTCGCATAAACATTTGTTATTACAGTTTATTTTATCTTGGTGATTTAGGTAATACAACTTTCCATTAAGTGTAATGGACCACGGTTGATTTGTTCAGTACCCCAAACATGTCCGAACGTACACGAATCCTGGTCGCGATGAGTGGCGGCGTCGACTCGTCGGTCGCCGCAGCGCTTCTGCATGAGCAAGGACACGAAGTCATCGGCGTCACGTTGCACCTGTGGGACGCCGATGGGGACGAACAGGTGGGCCGCTGTTGCGCGCCCGAAGACCGGGACGACGCGCGTCGGACATGCGAGCGCCTCGGCGTACCACACTACGTCCTCGACGAGCGAGAGGCGTTCCGCGCCCAGGTCGTCGAGCCCTTCATCGAGGACTATCTCGCGGGGCGCACGCCGATCCCGTGCGTGAACTGCAACCGAACGGTCAAGCTCACCTACCTCGAAGAAGTGGCCGATCGATTCGGCGCGAGCCACATCGCAACCGGGCACTACGCACGGGTCGAGCGCGCCGATGACGGGCGGCTCCGGCTTCTTCGTGGGCGCGACGACGACAAGGATCAAAGCTACTTTCTCTTCGGGCTTCCGCAGTCCACGCTCGGGCGCCTGGTGTTCCCCCTGGGGGACCTGACCAAGCCGAAAGCTCGGGAGGAGGGACGACGTCTCGGCGTTCCGAACGCCGAGAAGCCCGACTCGGTCGAGCTGTGCTTCGTGCCCGATGGAGGCGTCGGGCAGTTCATCGAGCGACAGGGACGGGCCACGGAACCCGGGCGGATCATCGACGAAGCAGGCGAGGTGCTCGCGGGCCACCCGGGTATCGCGAACTTCACGCGGGGCCAGCGGCGCGGCCTTGGGCTTGGGGGCGGTGGCCTTCGGTACGTGCTGCGCATCTTGCCGGAAACCCAAGATGTGGTGGTCGGATCCGAGGCGTCCCTCTACGAAAGCCAGCTGACCGCACGAGATGCGCACTGGCTCGGCGGGATGCCGGACGGCCCCTTCGAGGGCGAGGTCCGGATTCGATATCGGCACCCGGGCGCTGCCGGTGCGATCACGCCCACGGCGAATGGGTTCGAAGTGCGGTTCTCCGAGCCACAGCGGGCGATTACGCCAGGACAAGCCGCGGTGGTATACCGGGGCGACGAGGTCATCGGTGGTGGATTCATCGCGTGAGCACAGAGCGTGGGTCGGCATCGTCGCGATGCTCGCGCTGGCGACCGCGTGCACGACCGGGCGCGGCGAAGGGAGCGCCGTCGGGCAGGTGTGGGCACCCGATTGCGGGCTCAACGGCGAACCGTTCTCGCTCAACCCGAATTTCTTCGCGATGCAGCCGAGCACGTCGGTCGAAATCATCGACATTCGAATCCAGCGCGGTAGTGACATCCCCAACCTCAGCAACGGAATCTCCGTCTTCATCGCCGAACCCG
>JBATTM010000633.1:0-2395 GCA_049670545.1 Polyangiales bacterium | reverse complement strand
AGCAAGCAGTGGTTTGCCGACGGCAGCATCACCGTGCGCAACCTCTACGACGTCCGAACATTCGGCGACAACGCGGAGCAAAGCGTGACGAACGTCTGGCGTACCGTGTTGTTCGTGAACTTCCGCAACGGCGCCAACGGGATGATCGCGCTCGACGTGACCAACCCATGCAAGCCGGAGTTCATGTGGCAGTTCACCGACCCCGACCTCGGCGACACGTACGGGCAGCCGACCGCGGCCGAGGTCTTCTTGCAAGACAAGCCCGGGGGGCCGATCATCTTCGGGACCCGCCAGGCGCACGCGGTGATCATTCTCCCCGGCGGCCAGGGGGTCGAAGACGCAGCCGCGAGCCCGTGTACGATTGCGGCCGGCCCGGCGCTTCCCGCGGACATCGACCAACCCGACGGTAGCACCGTGATCGTACCGCGAAGCCAGCGCCGTTGTTGGCGCGGCTCAAACTCCGTGCCCCCGGCGGATCCGATCGGACGCGCGCTCTACTTCATCGATCTGTCGACCGGATCGCTCATTCGAAAGATCGGCGGACGGCTTCCAGAAGACGACTCGATCTTCCCGGCTCCGCTCAATGGTGCGGTGTCGGTCTTTCGCGGCGACATCGGCACGATCGGCAGCGCCGTGTACACCGTGGACGCCGACGGGATTCTGTGGCGAATCAACATCTCCTCTTCCGATCCCGATGACTGGGAGGCGGAGGCGATGCATGACATCTACTACGATGGCGCCTACGACGACGCGGAGCCTTCATACTATCCGCCAGCCCTCACGGTCGACGCACGAGGCCGGGTCGTCATCTTGACCGGCACCGGCAACATCGACGTGCTCGACGATGCCGACGCGAAGAACCGCGTGATCTCGCTCACGGAAGAAGTGACCTTCGACGCGAACGGGGACGTTGACACGCTCGAGGGTCGTCTCAACTGGGAAGTCATCCTCGAGGATGGCGAGCAGATGACGGGCCCGGTCGAGCTCTTCTCGGGCCAGGCCTTCTTCGGGACGTTCGAGGCGACGGGCCCCAACCCGATCGACGCGTGCGGGGTGGCCGGAAGCCGCATCTTTGGGGTGAGCTTCCTCGACAATCCATTGATTCCAGGGGACCTCGTGCCGGCCTTGGAAGACTCGCTCATGAATCCCGCGACCTTCGTCGATGGCTCGGACATCCCGGACCTGGCGAACTCGTTGGTCATCGGCGTCCAGGTGTCTCAGCAGCCCGTGTGTACGACGACGACGCAGCTCAATCTCACGGATCCTTTCGGGAACGCGTTCACGCTCGCCATGCCGACCGACACGAGCGGTCGCAATTTCAAGCTGGTCGCGACGTTGAGCGGCTCGGGGACTCCGGCTGCGGGGCTCGCGATCGATGTTCTCGATCAGGACATCACGGCGCCGCAGAACTTCACGACGATTTCCGGGATGGGCGCGGCCGAATGACAACCTGCGTCGCCCGAGGGTCGGACTAACCACCATGGGTGTGCTTCGAATCCTGCTCGTGTGCGCACTGGCGATCCTGGGCGTCAGCTGCTCCAAGACCGTCGAGCCTTCCGAGGCCGCCAAGGACCCGGTGGTGACGCCGCCCCCGGCTGCCGAGGCCCCAGTCGCGGCGCCCGCAGCGGCGCGGATCTTCGGCGTCGACGGCCAGCTCATGCCCTCGGATCTGTACGTCGTCGGAGTTCGCATGCCGGTCGGCGTCGAGCTCGTCAATCAGCGCTTCGGTATGCACACCTATCGCCTTCGCGCGCCGCTCAAGCCGGTGCTGCGCTACTTCGGTCCGCTCCTGATCACGGGGAAGGTCGAGCGGCAAGGCCGAGGCGCGATCTATCGGCGAGCGAGCTTGAAGGGGGCGGAGATCAGCCCGACCAAGGTCGACGTATCGCTCATCGAGGTCGAAGATGGCGTGACACGCATCGCGATCACCGAGCTCCCGCCTCCGCCCGAGTACCCGCCCGCCAAAGAAGAAACATTGAAGCGCGCGCGACGCGAGTTCCAGAAGCTGGACTAGAGCAGCGAGTTCATCGGTCGCCGTAGGCAGCGAACGCACACTGGACGGTGCCTGGCGGCAACGCGTCGGTCACGACCATCCCGGTGGACACGCGGCTCGCGTCTTCAGCGCGTGCGAATCGTTCCACCAAGTTGGCGACGCGGGGCGCCCATTGACGATTGCTGCGCGCAGGGACCGCAACCTGACAGGCCACGGGGCCATGCGGAAACGCGGACATCAGCCCGAGGAAGCGCTGCGACGTGGCCGAAGAAAGGTTGCCCGACGACGCGAAGAAGCGTTCGGAGCGCACGGTCACACCCACGGGGGTGCGGTCGGCGGCGAATCCAAGCGCGAGGGCGGTGTCGACGAGATCTCGATCGGCGCCTGGGAGGGGCGCTGGCC
>JBATTM010000632.1:0-2975 GCA_049670545.1 Polyangiales bacterium | reverse complement strand
GGCGTCGTGCCACTGCGGGCGGCGGCCGGCGCAGACGAGCAGACGTTGCCGATGTTCGCACGCGCCGCGGCGCTTGCCGCAAGGGCGACGACCCGCAAGAAGAGACTCGACCTTCGTCAAGGCGAGTTCGCATCGAAGGCCGCGGCGGGACAGATTCGACAGAACCTGCGGCTCATTGCGATCTGCGCAGTGGCCGTGGTGCTCACTTTCGGAGTTTCCTTGTTCTCCCGATATCGGGTCGCCAAGGCAGAGCACGAGGGGCTCGTCGACAAGCTCGCGTCCGTGAGCTCCGACCTCCTTGGTGAGGAGACGAGAAGCGCGATGCACGCGCGCGACTTGCTCGTCGGAGGATCGGGCGAAACCGACCCCTTGCCGCGTTTCGACGCGTACGACGTGCTCGAAGCGATCTCACAAAGCATTCCGGCCGAAATTCAACACGACACGCGACGGCTCCTCATCGAAATCGATGACGCCGGAAATGCTGGGCGCTTTGAAATCCAAGGAACCGTAGGCTCCATCGTGGAGCGCGACCGAGTCGTGGAGGAGCTGCAGAGCCACCCCTGCTTCGCGGAGGCCGAGAAGGGGTCGATTTCCGCGGCACGCGAAGATCGCAAGGACTACAAACTCACCGTGAAGATCGACTGCCCCGAGGGCGGCGCCACCCCAGAGAAGGAGAACTGAGATGGCGTTCGGAGATGCGTTCGACAACGTTCGAGGCTGGTTCGATACCCTCAACGAGCGAGAACGGCGACTGCTCGGGCTCATGGGTTCCGTCTTGTTCGCGATGTTGCTGATTGTGCCCATGTATCTGCTGCTGGCGAGCATCGGTGACATCGAAAGCGAGAACACGGCAATCAACGAAGTCCTTCAAGACATCTATCGTGCAGAGGGGAGGCTCGAGCAGGAGAAGGCCGCACGCCGTGCGGTAGAGCGCCTCTACAACCGCAAAGCACCAACCCTCGGCGGTTTCCTCGAAGAGAGCGCACAGCAGTACGGGGTCAGCGGGCTGTCGGTGACCGATCAACCCAAAGTCGATCTCGGCGACTACACGCGGCGGTCGGTCCGCATCTCGCTTCCGAGGGTCGAGCTTCGGCCTCTCATCGAAATGCTGGCCGACATCAAGAACAGCTCATACCCAGTTGCGATCGAACGGATCCAGCTCGACGGGGGAAGACTTCGCACGAACTACAACGCAAAGCTCGCCATCAACGCATACGACCGCACGGGTGTCGGCAAGGCGGAGGAGTAGTCAATGGCGGATCCTTTTTGGAAGAGGCTCCCGGAAGTTTCGTGGTCGCGCGTCGCCAAATGGGCCGGCTATCCAGTTTTCTTCTTTTTCTGTTTCGTTCTCTTCGCGTATTGGACGTTCCCCTACGAGAGACTGCGCGACCGGCTCGTCGAGGAAGCGGGTGAGCGTGGGTACGAACTCGAGATCATCGATCTGAGCCCGTCGCGACTCACCGGTGTCACGCTCGAAGGTGTGCGTGTCGTGCTTCCGGGCGAAGCCGGGGAGCCCCCAGTCGATCTGCTCGTCGATGAGCTCACGGTGCGCGCGTCGCTGTTCTCCGCGCTGTCGAGCACCAAGTCGTTCAGCTTCGACGTGGAGATGGCCGGCGGAGACGCGCAGGGAGACATCGCGGTCGGCGAAAAGGATCTGGAGGTCGATGCGGAGTTCGCCGACATCGAGCTCCGCCAACTCCCTGCGCTGCGTCGATTCACCAAAGTCCCGCTGGTCGGGACGCTCAATGGAGAGATCGTGCTGGACATGCCGAGCGAGGTCACCGAGTCGACCGGCAACGTCGATTTGACCGTGACGGGGCTGAGCGCAGGTGACGGGGAAACGAAAGTCACGGTCCCTGGATGGGGCGGCCTGACACTCGACGAGGCCGATCTTGGAACGTTGGAGGTCCAGGTCGCCATCGCCGACGGCGTCGCCGACATCGAAAGGTTCAAGGCGGATGGGAAGGACATCAAGCTCGACATCGTCGGAGGAGTCAAACTCGCACGCCCAATGAGCCGTTCGTTGATCAACATCATGCTCAAGACGAAGATCGAGGACGCCTACAAGCAGAAGAGCCCCAAGGTCGCAACGATGATCGATTTGGCGTCTTCAGGACGCGACTACCAGGCCGCGTTGACCGCGGATGGCTCGCTGCAATACAAGATCGCGGGAAGCCTGGCAGGTCGAATTCGCCCGGTCGGAGCCGGGAAAGAGCCGTTCAGGGCCCCGGGTGCAACGACACGCTGAGGCGCCCACTGGACGCGTGGGGGGCACTTGCCCTACAGATGGGCGGCGGCAGGCGACATGATCGGTGACGACGAAGAACCAACCGACGAGATCGAGGAGACCCCCGATGTGGAGATCCTCGACGAGGCTCCCTTGCCCGATGCGCAAGCCGACGGCGGTTTGGTCGGCTCGTCGTCGGCGCTCTCCCGACGCGACCCCTTGGGCGCGTACATGCGGGACGTCCAGCGTTACAAGCTCTTGTCCAAGGATGAAGAACACATCCTCGCCGTCCAGTACTTCGAAGATGGCGATGTCGAGGCGGCCAAACGCCTCGTGACATCGAACCTCAGACTCGTCGTGAAGATCGCCTACGACTATCGACAGGCATACAAGAACATTCTCGATCTCGTGCAAGAGGGCAACATCGGGCTCATGCAAGCCGTGAAGAAGTACGACCCATACAAGGGCGTCAAGCTCTCGAGCTACGCGGCGTGGTGGATTCGCGCATACATCCTGCGGTACATCCTCAACAACCACCGTCTGGTAAAAGTAGGCACCACCCAAGCCCAGCGAAAGCTCTTCTTCAATCTTCAGAAGGAGAAAGCAAAGCTATCCGCGATGGGCATCGAGCCGACGGCTGCCGTGATCGCCGAGCGCCTCGACGTGCCAGAACGTGACGTCGTCTCGATGGACATGAGGCTCGCCGCCGGCGATGCGTCACTCGACGCGCCGGTTGGCACCTCTGAGG
>JBATTM010000631.1:0-9896 GCA_049670545.1 Polyangiales bacterium | reverse complement strand
AGCGTTAGAAACACGACTCTTCTTGGCCCTCGGAGCGGCCGCGTTTACTCTCCCGCCCCATGGTGACTCTCAAGCGTGTTTTCGTGGCACTGATCGCCTTCGTGGGCGTCGGTGCGCTCGTGTTGTGGATGGTGCTTGGTGGGGGTCAGCCTCAGGTCGACGGCCAGCTGACCGAGACACCACTCGACACGACGATCGTAGCGGCACGTGACGCAGCGGCTGGTGACGCACGAGGGCGCATCCTGTTTGGCGACCTTCACGTTCATACGACCCTATCGGTCGACGCGTTCCAGTGGAGCCTTCCGTTGATGGGCGGCGAGGGAGTCCATCCGCCAGCGGATGCCTGCGACTTTGCCCGTTTCTGTTCCCAGCTCGATTTCTACGCGCTTACCGACCACGCCGAGGCGCTGACCCCGCGCACGTGGGAAATGGTCAGGGAGTCGATCCGACAGTGCAATGCCGTCGATGAGAGTGAGCAACCTGACCTCATCGCGTTCACCGGATTCGAGTGGACTCAAATCGGCCTTACGCCCGAGACCCACTACGGACACAAGAACGTGATCTTCAAGGAGACCGAGGAAGACCGGCTACCCGCGCGTCCGATTGCGGCGCCGGGCCTGGCATCGAGGGCGTTCACGGACGTAAAGTCGCTTCTCGTCAATGCTCGCATCCCCTTTCGCGCGTATCCAGACCAGCAGCCGTACAACGATGTCGGGGTACACGTTCGCGAGATCGCGGGCGTCCCCAATTGCCCGGAAGGCACCCCCTCGCCCGACCTGCCTGAGGACTGCAGAGAGTTCGCGAAGACCCCCGAGGTTCTGTTCCAGAAGCTAGACGAGTGGAGCTTCGACGCCATGGTGATTCCGCATGGATCGACCTGGGGGTTCTACACGCCGCGGGGCTACCTGTGGGACAAGCAGCTTGCCGCGAGGCAGGACGACCCAACGGTTCAACGACTCATCGAGGTGTTTTCAGGCCACGGGAACTCCGAGGAGTACCGATCATACCGGGCGGTGCTCGACACGCCCGACGGACCTGCTTGCCCCGCTCCGACAGAGGACTACGAGGCGTGCTGTTGGCGCGCCGGTGAGATCACGCGCGCGCGGTGCGGCGATGCATCCGCGACGGCATGTGAAGCGCGGGTGGAAGCCGCGCGCATCAACTACCTCGAAGCGGGTACTGCCGGACAACTCACGCTGCCCGGCACGACCCTTGCGGATTGGGGCAACTGCGGTCAATGCACGGATTGCTTCGAGCCAAGCTTCCTCGCCCGCCCCGGGGGCGCCGTGCAGTACGTGCTTGCGCGCGGGAACTTCGACGATCCTGCGGCACCGAGGCACACGACACTTGGCTTCATCGCTTCGAGTGACAATCACTCTGCGCGCCCCGGAACTGGGTACAAGGAAGTCGACCGTCGCAAGATGACTGATGCACGGGGCCCACTCAATGAAGAATGGGAACGTCTGCTTTTCGGTACACCCAAGAAATCGATCGAGTCGATCAAGCTGACTTCCGAGGACGTGCTTGCGAAGCCTCCTTTTCAGACGGTTTGGCTCGAGCGTCAAGCATCGTTCTTCCTCACCGGCGGCTTAGTCGCGGTGCATGCGCCTACCCGAACACGGGACGAGATTTGGAAAGCCCTACAGGAGCGCGAGGTCTACGGTACGTCGGGCGACCGCATCCTGCTTTGGTTCGACTTGGTCAACGCTCCGGATGATCCGATGCCGATGGGAAGCAAGCTGTCGTTCGAAGGTGTGCCCAAGTTTCGTGTCAAAGCGGTGGGGTCTTTCGCGCAAGAACCCGGATGTCCCAAAGAGGTTGTCGATGCGCTCGGCGCCGAGCGAGTCGAGCGGGTGTGCGCCGGCGAGTGCTACTTTCCCTCCGATCAGCGACGACGCATTACGCGAATCGAAGTCATTCGTATTCGGCGTCAGATGTCGGAAGACGAGTCCGTCGGCGACTTGATTGACGATCCGTGGTTGACGATTCCATGTCCGGAAGGCGCGGAGCTGTGTGACGTGGAGTTCGAAGACCCCGACTATCCCTCAGCGGATCGGGAACTCCTGTACTACGTCCGCGCGATTCAAGAGCCCACCCCTTCGGTCAACGCGGGCCTACTACGCTGCGACGACGCGGGGAACTGTGACCCGTGTTTCGGTGGCTACCAGACCGATTGGACTGATGACTGTCTGACGATGGCGGAGGAGCGCGCTTGGTCGTCGCCCATCTACCTCGTTGGCGAATAGAGCATACCTCAAGGATGGCTCGGTCTGTCTTGGGGGCGGGCTGGTCCCATCGGTTCGCGGACGGCGCATCTCGCACCATCGCGCTCCCAAACCCTCGGTCGCCATCTATGAGACACGCTCTAGCGGTCAGCGCACTCGGAGGGGCCCATCGCGCGGACGGCGCGGAGCTTCGTCTTGGCCTTACCGAACAAGGGTGACTTCTTGTGGTTCTTGAGGAGTGCGATCAACGCAGCCTCGGCGTCGTCGCATGCCTTCACCTGAAGAAACGCCCGCGCCATGTCGTAGAGCGTCTCATCGATCGCGTCTCCGTCGCGATAGTTGGCGATCACCTTACGGAACTCGCCGAGTGCAGCCGCTGGCTGGCCCTGCCGAAGGTAGCTCGAACCGACCATGTACTGGGCGTCATCGGCCTTCCTGTCGGTCGGGTAACGTTGGACGTACGAACGAAGCAACGCACGTGCGTATGAGTGATCGTTGATTCGGTAGGCCTTCACCGCCGCTTCGTAGTGCTTCTTCTTGTCGTCGGGGATTTGGCTCGACTCGATCGCAACATCCATCCCCGCCGCACGGGCGATGTCCCCGAGCTGGCGCTGGAGTTCGGCGTTCTTGGCGATCTGCTCCTGAGACAGCCCAGAGCTCTGCATCCGGATCTCCGCGATCTGCCCCTCCATCAGAGCCAATCGGTCGATGATCTCTTCGATCTGTAGTCCTTGGTCCGCGCTGTTGCGCCGGAGGATCAGGCTCGCCTCTGCGAGGGCGGCTTCCAACTCTTGGCGCTTCGCCTCGAGGTCAGCCTCGAGGTCGTCGAGCCGCTGCTGGTTGGCTTTGATGTCGGCCTGCATCTGGCTGATGCAGCCGGGCGAGGTCGCGAGCAATAGTGATAGCGCGACCCCCAGAACGCTGAGGTCCAGGCGCCACCGGCCTGTCTGTCGGTGTGTCCCCATCATGATCAGAGGTAGTATAGATGCCCGGCCCCGGCTACCTAAGAATCTTGCTCGACACCCTCGTGCAACTGGTAGGCTGGGGCCGTGGGGGACTTCCTGACGGACGGACGTACCTGGCTTGGAATGGAGCCTGCGACGCAGTTGAAGCTGCTTCGTTCTCTTCTCGTCGTCCTCATCTTCCTTCTCCTGCGCTCCGTGGTGTTGCGCGTCATTCGACGGAACGTCACCGATCTGGCCCAGCGGTACCGGTGGAGTCGCGGGTTCAACACGGTTACCGGCGTTCTCATCATCGTGTTCCTGGTGCCGACTTGGTTCTCCGGCCTCCAGTCGTTGGCGACATTCGCCGGGATCCTCGGTGCGGGGCTTGCCGTCGCTCTACATGACACCGTCGCGAACGTCGCTGGGTTCCTCTTCATCGTGTTCAGGCGCCCCTTCGAAGTCGGCGACCGAATCGAGATCGACGGAACCGCCGGCGATGTCATCGATGTACGACTGTTTCAGTTCAGCCTTCTCGAGATTGGAAATTGGGTCGACGCCGATCAGAGCACGGGTCGCATCATGCACGTGCCGAACGGCAAGGTGTTGCGCGAACGGACCGCGAGTTTTACCCGTGGCTTCGAGTACATTTGGCATGAGATTCCTGTGCTGATCACCTTCGAGAGCGATTGGAAGGCAGCCAAGGCCATTCTTACCGAGATCATCAGCGCGGAGACCTTCATGGTCGGCGATGAAGCGGCGCGACAAGTGCGACAGACTGCGTCTCGCTACTTGATCTATGCCGGAAAGATGACCCCCATCGTCTACACTTCGGTGCGAGATAGCGGGATCCTCCTCACGGTTCGCTACATGACGAAGCCCAAGACCCGTCGCGGTACCGAGGAACAGATCTGGGAGGAGATTCTCTCCCGTTTCGGGCGGCACGAGAAGATCGACCTAGCGTATCCGACGATCCGGTACTACGAGTCGTAGATGAGCACGATGCCGGGTGCCAGGCGCGACTCGAGCAGCGCCAATGGCGCCCCGACGGCCGTGGTTCAAGAGCGGCGCCTCACGGGGAGCGCACCTCGGCTCGCCTATCGGGTCTTCGGGGCCCAGGGCGACCCGGTGTTGTTCATCATGGGGTTTGGCATGCCGGGCGCGGTATGGGGGCCGCAAGTGAGCGCCCTCAAGAACGACTATCGCTGCTGCCACTACGACCACCTTGGCGTTGGCGATAGCGAGCCTGGCTCGATGTTTCCGACGGTTGAAGGCATGGCGCGCGACGCGGTGCGCGTTCTCGACGACCTGGGTTGGGAGCGAGTGCATGTGGTCGGGGTGTCGATGGGCGGGATGATCGCGCAAGAGTTGGCCCTGCACGCACCGGAGCGCTGCCAGTCCCTCACGCTCGTCGCGACGCACGGAGGCGCGCCAGGCGCGTTTCTGCCGACACCCGAGGGGTTGTGGCATTTCACGCGGGGCATCGTCGGTGGCCCGAAGGGCCGGATGCGTTCGTTGCCCAAGCTTCTCTATCCGCCGAGTTACCTCGATCGAGTGGATCACAAGGTCTTCGCGGCGCACATGGGGACGAGGCTCGGCAAGCCGGCCGTTCCCCGGACCGTGTTCGGCCAGCTACTGGCGATTTGGCGCTACCGGACTGAAGCGCGACTGCCCCAGATTCAGGCGCCGACACTGCTTGTACGGCCCGGCCTGGACATTCTGATTCGCCCGCGCCAAACCGACAGGCTCGCTGTGCGGATTCCTCACGCGGCGGTGGTGCGCTTCGAAGATGCGGGACATGGCGTCACCTTTCAGAAGGCGAACGAACTGAATGCGGCGCTGCGAGAGCACTTCCAACGATCGAAGTGACCTAGGTTTCGCTCTCGCCGATGCGCGGGTCGCCTATCACGATGGTCCTCAAGACTCGGGTTGCCACTCGAGCACTTCGGCGGCCCAGATGCTCTCGTAAGGGAGATTCCCGGTGCGTTGGACGGTTCGCACAGCTTCCGCGTCCGGGGCGTCGTACTCGCAGACCATCGTCCTTCTATCGTTCGAGAAGTAGCTTCGCACGAACGTCACTCGGTGCTGTTCTAGGCACCAGGCGACCGCGTCTTCAAGCGCTTGTAACGCCTCGAAGTCGGGCGCGTCTTCGAGCTTCCGCTCCACGATGATTCGTCTCATGGCTCTTCCCTCGTCTCCTGTTCTTCCCCAACGCCAGCGTCCAAGAGAACCTGCCGCGCAGCATCTCTCACGTGGTGGGCAACGCCGTCGAGCGAGCCTAGAGCCGCTGCGTAGCGTTTGGCACCAATCTCGTCGTCGGTTTCACGTGCGATTCGAAATAGGATCGTATCGGCGAGTGTACGGCTACTCGGATGCTGGAGAGCCTCTGACACCCGTGCCGCCTCCTGTGCTCGTGTCTGCGCGCTGCCATACTCCCTCCGGTCGAGTTCGATGTGCGCCGCGAGGATCAGCGCGTTGGCGAGGCGTTGTTTCGCGTCCACCTGGCGCAACTCGTCGAGCGCGCGTTCGACGTCGTCGCGTTTCGCCAGGTCACCCTTCTTGTACTGGCAGAGCGCGGACATCGCGCGCCCGAGGGGGCCTTCACTCCCCTCCCGAAGCTTCTCCCCGATCGCGGCGAGCTCTCGGGCGTAGTCACAAGCCGCCTCGCCGTCGTCTTGTGCGAGCGCCACGGCGACCAGGTGTTCAAGCGACATGAATTCGTGGAGCCGATCGCCCGACTTCTTCGATGTCACCCAGGCGCGCTCGAACAACGTGTGCGCCTCTTCCAGCTGGCCGCCGTGGAATCGGAGCAAGCCCAATCCGTCGAACACGGCCCAAGGCGAAGCTTCGCCAGCACGCTCCGTCAGTGCGCGTGCCTCGAGCAAGAGGGCCTCAGCCTGCGCAACATCCCGTTCGAGGATCACCAAACAGCGGGCGGTTTCAGCCATGCCGACCATCCGATCGCTGTCACTCGCGCCTCGGCTTGCGAACTCGGCGCGAAGCGAGAGACGGTGCGCGTCTCGCGTCTCGCCGACGTGCCAGCGAAGGTAGCTGACGTTGGTGAAGCCGAGGCGCGCGTGCTCCGCAGCCCCCGCGTCGAGTGCCTCTTCAGCGAGCGCTTCGATACGTCGCACAGCGCCCTCGATGTCGTCCGGAGTTCTGGCTGTCGTTCCGATTTCTTCGAGCTCGATCTTGAGTCGGATCTTCTCCGGGGATGGCAATTCCTCCGCGTACCGAAGTCCGCGCCGTGCATGCGCGAAGGCTTCCGCGTTCGCGAACACTTGCAGGCAACGGTTCCCGGCGATCACACATGCGCGAGCAGCCAATCCCGCATCGCCGCCGACACCAGCGTGGTGTGCGATCTCGATCGCAAGTGCTCCGTCGAGGTCCGGGCGGCCGTCCAAAAGCTTCGCGACACGGAGGTGCATGAGCTTGCGACGCGGCTCAGAGATCTCGGAGTACACCACTTGGTGGACGAGCGCATGGTTGAATTCGTACGTGTTCGGGTCGCCCGTTTCGCTGTCGAGGAGCCCGTGACGTTCGAGCGTACTCAGGGCGTTCATCAGCGGATCGAACTCGAGAGAAACCAACTCGACGATTCGCGTGACGTCGAGCGAGGGGCCAAGTACAGCGGCCCATCGAAGCACGTCGCCGGTTTCGGCAGGGAGTCGATCCAGACGGTCGCCAACCAACTCCTTGAGCGACGTCGGGACGGGGCCACCGGCTTCGCCTATTGCGCGTGCCAGCTCGCGTGCCAGGAGCGCGTTACCTCCGCTTTGGGCGAACACTTCGGAGGCGTTCGCGTCGCTTCCGAGACCGCGAACGAGTTCGGCCACCTCACCCTCGGAGAGCGGGAGCAGAAGGTGCTCTTCGATCAAACCTTCCCGACGGAAGCTACGGAGGACGCGCATCGTGGATTCGTTGTCGACGATCTCGCCGTCGCGGGCGCCCAGCACCATCGCAATCGGGTGGGTACGGCCCATCCGCGCCACAAAGTGCAGCAGCTCGACGGACGCGTCGTCACACCAATGAATGTCGTCAAACAGCAGGAGGGCGGGAGTTCCTGGTGTGGCCAACTGGGTGATGGTTTCGACGACCGCCGAGAAGAGCCGATCTCGGTTCTGGTCGCGGGCCTGCTCTCCACCCAGCTCCGGGAGCAGCGGCGCGAGGGCATTGCGACGCGTTTCGGGGATCGTATCGCGCGGCAGCCGGCGGAGGGCGTCGATCCAAGGGCCGTAGGGGCGCCCAGCCTCCGCCTCGTATGAGGACGCCTCGAACACCGTGCACCCTCGGCGTGCCGCCTCCCGGCTGAGTTCGGTGAGAAGGGTGGTCTTTCCGACGCCGGACTCACCCTTGAGCAAGAAGACCTGCAACCGTTGCGCCTCTCGTGCGGTGTCGAGGACGGAGAACAGTCGTGCGCGTTCTTCCTCCCTGCCCACGAGGAGGTTCGGCTTCGGAACCTCCGGCTCTGGGGCGGGGGGCGGCGTCGGTTCCCGGGTTGGCGTTGCGTCCGCGTCGGGTACCGTTTTGATCTCGTGCCAGGCTGCGACGAGGGGGCCAGCCCGCCGGGCACCAAGCTCCTCCAAGAGTCGACTTGCGCTCTCGTACTGCGCCTGGGCTTCGTTTCGCCGACCCGCAGCCGCAAGCATCCGAATCAGACCCGCGCGAGCCTCTTGGTTCAGCGGATCGATTCGCACCAACTCGCGCGCGTGGGGGAGGGCCGTGGCCGGGTTGTCTTGGTGGCGCGAGACGAGCGTTTCCAGGACTTGGCGGTGAGAGGTACGGGCATGTTCTCGTTCGGCCGCGCACCACGCGGTGAACTCATCGAAATCGCTGAGGTCGAGGCCTTCGAGGAGCTCTCCTCGAAAGGTGTCTGCCAGCTCTTCGAGTCGCGCGTCGGTGATCGACTCGACGCCCGCGTCGAGTTCGCGGCGGGCGACGCGCCAGTCGAGTCCGCCGTCGGCGAGTTGAAGCTCGACGTGTTCACGATCCGCGACCAGGCAACGGACTTCGTCGGAATCTACGAGCGGCCTGATCTTCGAGAGGCTCCATCGAAGCGCACCCCGTGGATCATCTGCGACGTCCCAGAGAAGACCACATAGTCGATCGCGCCGATGAGTTCGGCCGGTGATGGCCAAGTACCCAAGCAAACCGCGAGTCTTCTTCGATTGGGGTAGCCGAACCGCCTTCCCGTCGCGAAAGACGGAAAGCGGCCCGAGAACCTGGACCTCGACGGTGGCGGACGTCACCGGGAGAAGTTGCCCGTGACGGCGGCGACCGTCAAACCCCGAGTGGATCGCAATTCCTACCTGGTGGTGGTACGCTCACGCCATGGAATGGGTCATCGTGGAGCGGGAGTTCGATCCACCGGTCACAGCCGATGCAGCGCGCGCGGGGCGCGACGCCCTCGACTGTCAGGAACTCTACGGCGTCGAGCCCGTGCGAAGCTACCTGGCGCAGGGAGGCCGACGGATGGTCTGTGTCTTCCGCGCGCCGGACGCCGAGGCCGTCCGTACCGTGCTCCGCAACGGGGGTTCGGGCCGGGCGAAAGTCTGGGCAGGCACCGAGCACAACGCCGAAAAGACGGCCTAGCCCGAGATTCAACCGGGTATCTCGCGCCGGACTCTTCGTAAATCATTCGCAATTACGAATGCTTGAGCGAAACTCGGCGCCGTACGCTTTTTTCCACGCTCCCTCACACGGAGGCTCACACGGGCCTTGCGTAGGTTGATTCGTGTGGACGGGGATGACCCCTCCACTCGAACCCACAACCGAGAGGAAGACCATGGAAAACGCAGCCACCACGCAAGAGACAAAGCCCGCCCGCAAGGAGAAACGCGCCATGAACGGCGTCGACGTCCCCACCCTTTTCGCCACGATCAATGCGGTCGGCGAGCAGCCGGAACTCGCGAAGTTCCAGTTCCGCGCCTCCAACAAGTGGGTCCGCGGCACGCACAGCCGCTCGACCATCGAGGGCTTCAGCGGTGCGGGCGGCGAGCACGCCCAGACCCAAGACTTCGTCTACGACGGAGACCACCCCCCGGTGCTCTGTGGCGCAGGCAACGCGCCGACGCCTGT
Source organism: Polyangiales bacterium (assembly GCA_049670545.1). Lineage (GTDB taxonomy): Bacteria > Myxococcota_A > Polyangia > Polyangiales > Houyiibacteriaceae > SG8-38. The sequence continues at coordinate 652 of JBATTM010000631.1, read as the reverse complement.
CGAGTTCCTGCTCCACGCCATTGCGGGCTGCATCACGGCCGGCATCGGCAACATCGCTTCGGCGCGCGGTGTCGAACTCGAGAGCATCGAGTCGACCGTGGAAGCCGACCTCGACGCGCGCGGCATGCTTGGTCTCGCCGAGGACGTGCGCAACGGGTACTCCGGCATCCGCCTCAGCTTCAAGGTCGTGGGCGACGCGCCTGCCGAGAAGCTCCGCCAGATCGTGCAGCAGTCGCAGGACCGCTCGGCCGTCTTCGACGTGCTTACCAACGGCTGCCCGGTTTCCATCGAGGTCGCAGCCTAATGACGTGCGGTCGGTCGGTCTGACCCGGCTGACCTGCCTCGGGTAGGTCAGTCGGGTTCGCCACCAACGCTCGCGAACAGACGGAAGAAGGGAAGGGCAGTCATGCGACGGACAGACACCATCATCATCGGCGGCGGCCAGGCCGGACTCGCAATGAGCCGAAGTCTCTCCGACCATGGTATCGACAACGTCGTATTCGAGCGCGGGCGTGTGGCGGAGCGTTGGCGAAGCGAGCGATGGGACTCGCTTCGCCTTCTCAGCCCACGCTGGCAGATGCGACTCCCCGGGTTTCGCTATGAAGGCGCGGACCCGCACGGATTCATGACGATGCCTGAAGTGGTCTCGTAC
>JBATTM010000630.1:0-2025 GCA_049670545.1 Polyangiales bacterium | reverse complement strand
GGCGTGTTCGCCATCGAAGGGCTGCGTCCGGGAAGCTACACAGCCGTCGCGACGCACCAAGGATACGCACCAGGCGAATCTGGGGAGGTCGCAATTCGACCCGGTGGGGCCGACGAGAACATGCGCTTGGTACTCTTTCGTGGCGCCGAAGTACGTGGACGAGTTCTCGACGCGCGCGACCGCGGACTCACAGGCATCCCAATCGAGCTCCGCGCCGCAGCAGAACGGCTACCGCGGATGACCATCAGCGCGGACGACGGCTCCTTCGCCTTTCTCGGCGTGCGTGGTGAAGTCGAAATCGCGGCGGTTCCGTACGACATGCAACCCACGAGTCGGTCGTTGTCGGTCCAAGGAAAGACGCGCGTGGAACTCGATCTCGTCCTCGCCGAAGAGCTGCTCACATTGCGCGGGCGCGTGGTCGACGAGCGTGGCATCGGCGTGCCAGATGCGCTCGTGACCGCCAACGCGACGCGGGCCGGCACGACGATCCGCCGGAACGCCAAGACCGACGATGACGGCACGTTCGCGGTACCGGCGCTTCCAGAGCCACCATACGCGGTTCAAGTCGAGCATGCGGAGTACAGCCACGTCTCCATCGAGGTCACCGAAACCCGCGACGACGTCCGTGTTCGACTCGTCGGCGGCACCACCCTGTTGGGTCAGGTCATCGACGACTGGACGTACGCGGGGCTCGAGGGGGTAGCCGTATCACTCGAGGGTCCGACGTCTTTGTCCACACGCACCGACGAACAGGGCCAGTTCGCCTTTCGACAGGTGCCGGCCGCAATCTACGAAATCCAGATGTCGCACCCCGACTTCGAGTCCCAACGAAGGCGTATCGAGGTCGAACGACCGCTCTACGTCGATCGCCCTCAAGAACTTCCACCCGTCCGCCTCATCCCTGGTGGCAGCATCGAAGGGGAAGTGCTCGACGCCTATGGTGAGCCGGTCCCCGGCGCGGACGTGACGTGGCAGCCGGAGAGTTGGGACGAGAGCGTCAGGAGCGACCGACGAGGTCGTTTCGTCCTTCGGGGAGTTCCGGCTGGATCGGTGTGGGTGCGCGCCCGCCACCCCGATGTGGGGGAGGCCGCCGCATCACGACCGACGACCGTGAGACCTCAGGAGACCTCACCCGGCGCGTACGTGAGGCTTCCGGGTCGTCTGGTCGACGAGGAGTGACGCTCGGGGAATTGCATCCTAGATTGCAGCCATGTCTTGGAAGCGAAACCTCCGCGACGCGAGCGACGTTCTACGGCGTTCCCGAAACCCCTCGGAACTCATCAAGGGATTGGTCCCGAAGCAATGGCTTTCCCGGCACGTACTCAACGACACGACGACATCGGCCCACACGCTGGAGGCCTCGGAGGTCGCCGCCTCGCTTCGGCGGCTGCGCAATCTGCTCAAGACGCAGGCGATCGCGCTGAACGGGCATGTCGACTATGCGGGCCTACGGGGGTCCAGCACCTTCGCGGAAATGCAAGAGGTCAGCGCGATGCTGCGTTCGGTAGATCTCGGCACACTCGCAGACGACGCGATACGCATCGCCTTCTGGACCAACATCTACAATGTGCTGGCGATTCATGGCGTCCTTGCGCTCGAGATTCGGGACTCCGTGATGGAGATCCCCTCGTTCTTTGGAACTGTGGCCTACGATGTTGGGGGCTTCGTGGTGACCCTCGACGAGATTGAGAACGGAATCCTGCGGCGGAACGCGCCACACCCGGCGACCGGCGTACCACTCTTCCAAGAAGGCGACCTTCGCCTCTCCCTGTGCCCGTCGCGGGTCGACCCGCGGATCCACGCCGCCCTCGTATGCGCGTCCACTAGCTGTCCGCCCGTGGCCTTCTACGATGCCGAGCATCTCGACTCTCAGCTGGATGCGGCAACGCGGGGCTACATCGCCGCAGACGTCCTCGTCGACGAAGCGGCGCGGCGCGTGATGCTCCCCATCACGTTTCGCTACTACGAATCGGATTTCGGGGGCCCAGATGGAATTTGGGGATTCCTCCTTCGGTACACGGAGGG
>JBATTM010000629.1:0-1965 GCA_049670545.1 Polyangiales bacterium | reverse complement strand
CGTCCGTCTCGTCCTTTCGCTCCTCGTCATGCTGCCGGCGAGCACGGCGATCGGTACCTCGTTTCCTCTTCTGGTCGCCTCCACCAGCCGGAGGGCGGACGAGCTCGGTGCGATCGGGTCCTCCTTGTACGCGGCGGACCTTCTCGGCGCGAGCCTCGGTGCGGGTCTCACGGCGTTCTGGCTTCCCGCGGCGCTTGGTGTGCGTGGCGCCTACTTCGCCGGTGTGGCTGCGCTGGGCGTGGTGGGCCTCGCCATGGCCTACCGGAGTCGCGCGGCGACCGGCGATCCGACGACGGCGTCTGCCGATGTCGCGCACCGCAGATGGCCGCCGATGGAAGTCGCGCTCCTTAGCGGTGTGTCCGGTTTCGGTGTGTTCGCCGCGCAGCTTCTCTTGCATCAGGCCTTCGGCCGGGTCCTGGATCAGTCGACTTTCGCCCTGGGCGCCGTGCTTGTGACGACGCTGCTCGCACTCGCCCTCGGCGCGGTTGCTGTGTCGCGCCTCCAGTCTCGTGTGCCCCCGACCGTTCTCTTGGCGGTGTCGGGCGGAATCGCCGCACTCGGGTTCGCGTTCTTTCCACGCCTGTTTACAGCCGCGACTGGAGGTCTTGCGTACGTGGTCAGTACGGGCGCGCAGTCCTCGACCTATGTCCCGCGTACGATGCTTCTATGCGGTCTCACTGCAGGGCCAGCGCTCGTCGCCGCGGCCGCCGTGCTGCCTTCCTTGTTTGCGATCACGGGGGGCGATGCGAACGGGGACGGCAGGCAGGCAGGTTCCCTAGCGGGCGCACTTCTCGCAGCGAACACAGCCGGCGCCATCGCGGGCGCCATCGCGGCGCCATACGTTCTGTTGCCCCAGCTGTCGCTCTGGCCAAGCTTCGTCGTGCTAGCCGCCCTGTACGTCATCGTCGCGGCGGTCGGGGGTCGATCGTTTCGTCATGGGTGGGCCATCGGGATCATCCTCGGGTCCATCGTGGCCCTCGCGACCCCCTGGCGCGTCCCTCCGGTTCGACTTGCGCCGTCCGACTCCCTTCTCTTTACCCACATGAGCGGACAGGGCCTCGTCGCGGTCGTCGAACGCCGAGGGCACCGCTTCATTCAAACCGACAATCACTATCTACTCGGCGGGAGTGCAGACGCGGTCCACCAAGAACGACAAGGGCACCTGCCCCTGCTGCTCCACCCTTCGCCGCGCCGGGTCGCGTTCATCGGAAGCGCGACGGGGTCTTCTGCAAGCGCGGCACTCCGTCACGGCGTGTCCGATCTCACCGCCGTCGAGATCATGCCGGGTGTCACCCACGCGGCCCAGGCGTTCTTCGCCGAGTCGAATGCTGGCGTGTTCGATGATCCACGAACTCGCGTCGTCACCGAGGACGCGCGCGCTTTCCTTCGCAGGGAAGGGCAGTCGTTTGATGTGATCGTGGGGGATCTCTTCGTCCCGTGGCGGTCGGAGACCGGTTCCCTGTATGCGCAAGAGCACTTCGAGCGGGCGCGAGCCCGTCTCGCTGCGGGAGGGTTTTTCTGGCAGTGGCTGCCGCTCTACCAACTGTCGCCCGAGGAGCTCGACATGGTCATGGCGACGTTCCTCGACGTCTTCCCGAATGCCCAAGTCTACCGAGGAGACTTCTTCGGCCCGTACGCGATCATCGCGCTGGTCGGCGGGCGCGATGGCGTCCCCGACTTGGCGCAGGCCGGGGAACGCGCGCTCGCCCTGGGAGAGCGTGGCATCGAGGATCGGTGGGTCACACACCCGGATGGCCCGCCGTCTCTGTATGTAGGCCCACTCGCGAGTCTTCGCGACCCGCTCGCGCGCGTACCGCGAAACACCGACGATGAGCCGCGGCTCGAGTTCTCCGCCGCACGAAATCCCGCCCGCCACGCGGGGGGCGAGGACTGGACGGTTGCTGGCGTCCCGTTCCTCGAACGGGCGGCGTCAATCGCGGCCGGGCTCGAGGGTCATGTCTGGGC